>NZ_JARVSX010000016.1:0-113174 GCF_030208975.1 Pseudomonas sp. ME-P-057 | reverse complement strand
CGCCGGAAGTGGGGCGAATTATAGACAGATCCAGAGGGGCGTCAAGCACTTATTTAAACTTTAGTCGCAACATTCTGCTTTTGAACCCGGCGACGCTGAATACGGCCAGCAATGAGGGGGATTCTGACGGCTAGCAGCAATACGCCAATCGCCGCATATATAGCCCACTCTTTAAGATCTGCCCGCACAATCCACAGCATATGCAGCAGACCCAACCCGAGCACCCCATAACTCAGACGATGCAGCTTCTTCCAGCGCGTGCCCAACCGACGCTGGCTGTAGCGGTTGGAGGTGATCGCCAAAGCCAGGAGACCCAGGAAGCCCAGCGCGCCGACGATAATGTAGGGCCGCTTCACAAGCTCGACGCCCAGTTGCGCCCAGTCAAAGCCCAGGATAAAGAAGCCATAACCCAACATGTGCAACGTCGCATACGCAAAGCACCACAAACCCAGCTGCCGACGAACCGCAATCCAGCCTGGCCAACCTGTTGTGCGCTGCAGCGGGGTCATCGCCAACGTGATCAACAGCATGACCAGCGTCCCGAGCCCCAAGCGATCTACCAAGACCTTCCCCGGGTCAGGACCAAGGGCAAATATCCATGCTTGGTACAGCCAGAACAACGGCACTGCAGCCGCAGCCGCGAACACGAATACCCGCCAGTACATGAAACGCATCAATAGTTTTTCCGCAGGTCGAGCCCGGTATAAAGAGAGGCAACCTGCTCTCCGTACCCATTGAACATCTCGGTCTGGCGGATATTCGGACTGAACAGGCCGCTCGGAAGCCGCCGCTCATGAGCCTGGGTCCACCGGGGATGGTCTACCGTCGGGTTAACGTTGGCATAAAAGCCGTACTCGCTCGACGCGATGCTTTGCCAGGTAGTCTTCGGCTGCTCGCTGGTCAGGCTTATGCGCACAATCGACTTCACACTCTTGAAACCGTATTTCCACGGGACCACCAAACGCAGCGGAGCGCCGTTCTGGTTGGGAAGCTCTCGCCCATACATACCCACTGCCAGGATTGCGAGAGGATTCATCGCCTCGTCCAGGCGCAGCCCCTCAACATAGGGCCAATCGATTAACGCAAAGCCTGAGCGCTGACCGGGCATAGTCTTCGGATCCTGCAGCGTTTCGAAGCGGATGTATTTCGCATTGGCAGTCGGCTCAACTTGTTTGAGCAGTTCAGAGATCGGAAATCCGAGCCATGGGATCACCATCGACCACGCCTCTACGCAGCGCAGACGATAGATACGCTCCTCCAACTGATAAGGCTTCATGAAGTCTTCCAGTGCATAACGCCCTGGCTTGGCTACCTCGCCGTCGATGACAACGCTCCACGGCTCCGTCTTCAAGGAGCCCGCGTTTTGCGCCGGGTCACCTTTATCAGTGCCGAACTCATAGAAATTGTTGTAGTGCGTTGCATCCTTGAATGGTGTGATCGTCTCACCCTGGACGGTGACGGCTTGCCACTTGGTTGTAGGCAATTTGCCTTTGAACCACTCAGGCGCAGCGCCGGCTTCGACGTCGGCGTAACGGGAGGCTTCCTCAGCATTTGCCCAGCCAGGGATTGCGCTAACGGCCAATCCCGCAAGGGAACTGCCAAGCAATGCTCGACGCGACAGATAAAAGGATTCGGGAGTGACGTCCGATTCTTTGCAATCGGATCTGGAAGGTATTTTGATGATCATGATGACTCCGCAGCTATAGAGAACTGAAGCATCTATAGCTACGGAGTATGCGGTAAATGGAGGCGGATGAACTACCTCTGGCGACGCAGACGCAGCAGGTATTGGATAGGACCGGACGCTGCGTAGCCGAGGAAGATAAGCAGCAAAATGCGCGGCGGGTCGCTGAACACCACGGCGAACACCAGGACCACGGCGAGGATCGCCACAAAAGGCACACGCCCTTTAAGGTCCAGCTCCTTGAAGCTGTTGTACTTGATGTTGCTGACCATCAGCATCCCGGCTGCGGCGACCAATAGCGCGACCAAAAAGGACAGCTTGGACCCCTGAATCCCGTAATCACTGAACGCCCAAACGGTGCCCGCCACCACGCCAGCAGCGGCCGGACTGGCCAGCCCGATGAAGTAACGCTTATCAGCCTTGCCAACCTGGGTATTGAAGCGGGCCAGACGCAATGCAGCGCCTGCGACGTAGATGAACGCGACCATCCAGCCGACTTTGCCCATGTCCCCGAGTGCCCAGCCGAACGCCAGCAACGCGGGCGCCACGCCGAACGCGACCATGTCGGACAACGAATCGTACTCGGCGCCGAATGCGCTCTGGGTATTGGTCATTCGCGCGACTCGGCCATCAAGCCCGTCGAGCACCATTGCCACGAAAATAGCGATCGCGGAGAACGCGAAGTATTTGCTGGCACCTAGCTGATCACCGGCACTCATCGCACTTTGCGCACTCGTTGCGCTGATGATCGCGTAGAAACCGGCAAACAGATTGGCGGTAGTGAACAGATTAGGCAGCAGATAAATGCCGCGATGGCGAACCTTGCGCCCTTCGGCGTCATGGCCCTCTTCAATATGTTCATCGATGGGTAGCAGGCTTTCGGCGTCAGATGCCTTGTTCGGCTCTTCGGGACGTTCGCTCATGGACAATACCTTGCAGCTGAAGAATTTCGACAAATGCTTGTGGCCTTGGGCCGACAAACGATGCAGCTTTATACCAGATGAGTCCTCACAACGAAAAAACGCGACCCGAGGGCCGCGTTTTTTTCATGCAGGAACCTGATCTGTGATCTTAGTTCTTGGCTTGGTCGACGATCTTGTTCTTCGCGATCCAAGGCATCATCGAGCGCAACTGCTCACCGATGATTTCCAGACCGTGCGCTTTGTTGTTACGGCGCTTGGCAGTCATCGAAGGGTAGCCGCTGGCGCCTTCGGCGATGAACATCTTCGCGTATTCGCCGTCCTGGATGCGCTTGAGAGCATTGCGCATGGCTTGACGGGATTCGGCGTTGATAACTTCAGGGCCGGTCACGTACTCGCCGTATTCGGCGTTGTTGGAGATCGAGTAGTTCATGTTGGCGATGCCGCCTTCGTACATGAGGTCAACGATCAGCTTCAATTCGTGCAGGCACTCGAAGTAAGCCATTTCTGGCGCGTAACCGGCTTCGACCAGCGTTTCAAAGCCAGCTTTGACCAGCTCAACGGTACCGCCACACAAAACGGCTTGCTCGCCGAACAGGTCGGTTTCGGTCTCATCCTTGAACGTGGTTTCGATGATGCCGGTGCGGCCGCCACCAACGCCCGAAGCGTACGACAGCGCAACGTTCTTGGCATTGCCCGAGGCGTCCTGATAAACGGCGATCAGGTCAGGGATACCGCCGCCTTTGACGAACTCGGTGCGCACGGTGTGGCCCGGTGCTTTCGGCGCGATCATGATCACGTCGAGGTCGGCACGAGGAACAACCTGGTTGTAGTGGATCGCGAAGCCGTGGGAGAAGGCCAGTGTTGCGCCCTTCTTGATGTTCGGCTCGATTTCATTTTTGTACAGCTGGGACTGGAATTCGTCCGGGGTCAGGATCATGACCAGGTCTGCAGCGGCGACGGCGGAAGCGACATCAGTCACTTTCAGGCCGTGAGCTTCAGCTTTGGCGACAGTAGCCGAACCTTTGCGCAGGCCAACGGTGACATCAACGCCGGAGTCTTTCAGGTTGCACGCTTGAGCGTGGCCCTGGGAACCGTAACCGATGATGGCAACTTTTTTGCCCTGGATGATGGAAAGGTCGCAGTCTTTGTCGTAATAAACTTTCATGAAATTCCCCTGATAACGTGGCCGCAAGGCCATTTGCAAAATTAGGTTAGATGCTCAGTACTTTGTCGCCGCGGGCAATACCCGTGACGCCACTGCGTACGGTTTCCAGAATGGACGTGGTGCCGATCGCCTGGATGAAGCTGTCCAGCTTGTCGCTTGTCCCGGTCAACTGCACGGTATAGACGCTGCTGGAGACGTCGACGATCTGGCCGCGGAAGATATCGGTAGTGCGCTTGATCTCGGCGCGTTGAGCGCCCGTGGCTTTCACCTTGATCAGCATCAGCTCACGTTCGATGTGGGCGCTTTCCGACAAATCGACCAACTTGACCACCTCGACCAGCTTGTTGAGGTTCTTGGTGATTTGCTCGATCACTTCATCCTGGCCAACGGTGGTCAGCGTCAGACGCGACAGGGTCGGGTCTTCGGTGGGCGCCACCGTCAGGCTCTCAATGTTGTAGTTGCGCTGCGAAAACAGCCCGACCACCCGAGACAGCGCGCCCGGTTCGTTTTCCAGCAATAGCGAAATGATGTGGCGCATGGTTATGTCCGCTCCGTCTTGCTCAGCCACATGTCACGCATGGACCCGTCTCGGATCTGCATCGGGTAGACGTGCTCGCCGACGTCGACCTTGATATCAAGAAACACCAGGCGATCTTTCATGGCGAACGCTTCTTCCATCATCGGCTTCAAATCCTTCAGGTCGGTGATGCGCATGCCCACATGCCCGTACGCTTCGACCAGCTTTACGAAGTCAGGGAGCGACTCCATGTAGGAATGCGAGTGACGGCCGCTGTAGCTCATGTCCTGCCATTGGCGGACCATGCCGAGCACACCGTTGTTGAGCAGGATAATCTTGACCGGCAGGTTGTACTGCAGACAGGTCGACAGCTCCTGGATGTTCATCTGAATGCTGCCCTCGCCCGTAACGCAGGCGACGTTGTCATTCGGAAAACTCAGCGCGACCCCCATCGCAGCCGGCAAGCCAAAGCCCATCGTGCCGAGACCGCCGGAGTTGATCCAGCGATTGGGTTTGTTGAAGCGGTAATACTGGGCCGCGAACATCTGGTGCTGCCCCACATCGGACGTCACGTAGGCATCACCGTTGGTCACCTCGCACAGTGTTTCGATTACCGTCTGCGGCTTGATGACGCTGCCGTCGCCGCGGTTGTACGGGAACAGTTCGCCGCCGGCGCGCCATTCATCAATCTGCTTCCACCAGGTCGCCACAGAGTCCTTGTTCGGGCTTTCAGCGAGCTCTTTGAGGGTAGCAACCATCTCGGACAGCACGCTTTCGACCGGGCCGACGATGGGCACGTCGGCCTTGATGGTCTTGGAGATCGACGCAGGATCGATGTCCACGTGAATGATTTTTGCGTTGGGGCAGAACTTGGCCGGGCCATTGATCACGCGATCATCAAAACGAGCCCCTACCGCGAGGATCACGTCAGCGTGGTGCATCGCAAGGTTTGCCGTGTAGCTGCCGTGCATGCCCAACATGCCGACGAATTGGCGATCAGTGCCCGGGTAGGCGCCCAACCCCATCAGCGTGTTGGTGACGGGCGCATTCAATTGCTGCGCCAGTTCGGTCAACTGCGCCGAACCGTTGCCCATGATCACACCGCCGCCCGCGTAGATGACCGGACGCTTGGCGGCGACCAGCATTTCCACCGCCTTGCGGATCTGGCCCGAGTGGCCGCGCACCGCCGGGCTGTAGGAACGCAGCTTGGCTTTCTTGGGAAAGATGTATTCGAATTTCTCAGCCGGATTGGTCATGTCTTTCGGGATATCGACAACGACAGGACCAGGACGGCCGGACTGCGCCAGGTAGAACGCCTTTTTCAGGACTTCCGGGATTTCCGATGGATGCTTGATCATGAAGCTGTGCTTCACGATTGGCCGGGAGATACCGATCATGTCGGTTTCCTGGAACGCGTCGGTACCGACCATATTGCTCGGGACTTGGCCGGACAGCACCACCATCGGAATCGAATCCATGTAGGCGGTCGCAATACCGGTGATGGCGTTTGTTGCGCCGGGACCGGAAGTCACCAGCACAACACCTGCCTTGCCGGTGGCGCGGGCGTAACCGTCAGCCATGTGAGTTGCGGCCTGTTCGTGACGAACGAGGATGTGGCTCACAGCCGGTTCTTTGAACAGCGCGTCATATATATGCAGGAGGGCACCGCCGGGGTACCCGTAGATGTGCTCTACGCCTTCGTCACGCAAAAAGCGGACGACCATTTCAGCGCCAGATAAAAGCTCCACGTTGTTCACCTCTAAAACGCCAGAATACCGTCCACACAAGCGAGGAGACGGGTCTTAATAGGTTTACTGCAAAGCAGAGCATGAGCGACGGTGGTCGCCGACTACGTCAGCACTGACTGAGCAAGTATTGGGATCGCCCCTGTACGTGTTTCGGGGTCTTCCCACCCAGCGCGAGGTAACGCGTTGCGGGTGTTACGGGTCGGCGCGGGTGTGCGCCTCATGATCTACCGAGACGGTCTGCTTCTGGCAGTCCCTCTACAGCGAACTTTGGATTGTTCGGATTCGCCCCCCTCAAGTCAAGTCATCGATGCGCTTTCTTCGTCCGCGGCTCGTTAAAAGGCACCGAATGAGGTCGTTGCGCCGCGCTTGTGATAGGTTTCCGGCCACTGCCACAGACGTAAGGAACCGGGAATGCGCTGGATGATTCTTGCAGCGACGCTGACACTTGCCCTGGGTCAGACCACCAGCCAGGCAGCGCAGGTATATAAATGGGTCGACGCCCAGGGAGTGACGCATTTTGACGCGCAGCCTCCTGCCGGGCAGACAGCGGAGGAAATCGACACTGGCAAACCGGTCACCGCATCCCCTCCCCCGCCGCCACAGAATCAGGAAGGCGCGCGGGAGCAGGAAGCGATTGATGCCAAGGTCAGGAAGCAGGTCGCGGCCCAAGAGGCCAAGCGTAAAGAGATTTGTGAGGAACAGCGCACCAACCTCGCGCAGTTGCAAAACAACCCGCGGGTGCGACAGGAAGTGAACGGGGAGTTTAGGCGCTTTACCGAAGAAGAACGCCAGGGCCGCATCGCCGAGGTCAAGCAGTACCTCGACGATCAGTGCAACTGAGGCTCAGGCAGACTCGGTGATAAGCCGGTCAAAGTCCCTCAGCAGCCCCAGCAGAGTGGCGGTTTCTCGAGCATTGCCGGCGTAGACCATCTGCGCCATTTCAAGAATGCCCGATGCTGTGGGCAAGGTCAGGTCCTGCTCAAGAATGGTCTTCATGCGCGGCAGAAAGATCCATTGCAGCCACTGGTCGAAATCCAGCGTGTCGACGCAAAAAGGCTCACGGCTCGACAGCGCTTCGTCGCTGGGGGGCACTTCTTTCCACCATCCCAGTACTCGCAATTCGCGCTCGATCAACAGCAGTTGATCTGCGATGGTCGGCAGGCGTTTATCCATTGGCTTTCTGCCGAGCCAGTGCTGCGCCGGCAGCGTCACCCTGTTTTTCACGTGACTGAGCGATCAGACCCCAGAGGCTGGCTTGAAGGCTGGCGCGACCGTTTGCATAGGTAAGGCCACGACGCGCCAGCTGCTCAGCCTGGGGCGCATCCCCCTGCGCCAACCGCACTTGCGCCAGTCGATACAAGACCTGCGGCTCGCGGGGGGCGACACGCTGCGCGCGCTCAAGGCTCGAAGCTGCACCATTGAGATCGCCACCGGACTGTTGCTGCTGGGCGGTGGTCAGCAAGGCCAGCACCGGGCCGTCGAGCTGCTCATCTTCCGACAGCCCGCCACTGGACGCCGACGGAATGCCCGTTGGTGCCGAGGCAGGCATGTTGTAGGTGCTACCGGTGGCGGCCGGCGGCGTGTAGGTAGTGTTGGCCGGCGCCGGGCTGACCGGCGAGGTATCGATCGGGGCCGTGCTGATCGGGGCCGAGGCTGGCGGCACGAAGGTAGAGATAGGCGCACCGCTCGCGTTGGCGCCACCAGGCACCATCACCGTCACACCGGAATCTTCCTGAATGGCCTGCGACTGCGACGGCGTCTGAACCGGCGCTCGGTAGGTGTTGTTACGGTTTGAAGACACACGCTCGCCGTTGGAAACGCGCGACCCTGAGTCGACCACCGGAATAGCGCTGCGCGTCTGGGACGCGCAGCCGTTGAGCAAAGCCAGAGCCGTTACAGCCGGAATCCACCACTTGTTCACGTCACATCCTCTTTGCTTGATTCGATAAGGCTTAATTCAACCAGCCCTTGACCCAATCCATCACCGAATCGGCAGGCGCTGCAGGCCCGCCGCAGGTCGGACCGGGTTGCGGTTCACTGCCGCGAATATACGGCATCTGTACGGCATTCGGGCAGCTCGCGTCAGTGCCTTGTCCCGTGCTGGCGTTGACCCAGGCTTGCACCACGTTGTCGGGCATGGCCATGTCCAGCGGAAGGGGATCGGCCTTTTTCATGAAGCTGGTCCATATCTGCAAAGCACCGGTAGCACCGGTGAAAGGCGTCTTGCCGTTGTCGTCGCGGCCCATCCACACGATCGCCAGCAAATCCTGGCTGAATCCGGCAAACCAACTGTCGCGTGAATCGTTGGTAGTCCCCGACTTGCCGGCCAGATTCAGCGTCGCTGGCAGAACGTTGTACACCGACTTACCGGTGCCTTCTCGCATCACCCGCTGCATGGCGTTCTGCAGAAGATAGATCGAGCCAGGGTCGAAACGTTGCTGAATCTGGAACGGATAACGCTTGAGCGGCTCACCTTCGGCAGTCAGAACACTGCGAATCCCCCGCAGCGGCGTGTTGAAGCCACCGCTGGCAATGGTCTGGTACATGGTTGCGACTTCGATCGGGGTGAGCGCGCCGGCGCCCAGCAGCATCGACGGGAAGGCAGGCCACTCGCGGGTCACACCCAGCTTGGTGAGTGTCTTGAATACGTTCGGAATGCCCAGGTCCAGTCCCAGTTTCGCACTGGACAGGTTGTAGGAATGCGCCAGCCCCTGATACAGGAAAATATTGCCGTGGGCTTTGTGGTCGTAGTTCTGGGGCTTCCAGATCTGGCCGTCGGCGCCTTTCACCTGAAAGGGCTCGTCCGGAATCCAGCTGGTCAGCGAATACTGCTGCGGACGTTCAAGAGCGGTCAGGTAAATGGCCGGCTTTACCAACGAGCCGATCGGGCGAACGGCATCCAGCGCCCGATTGAAACCGGCGAACCCGGCCTGACGGCTGCCAATCAGTGCCTGGACTTCGCCGGTTTCCGGATTGGTCACGACCATGGCCGTTTCCATCTCGTCGGCGCCTTTGCGGCCCGATATTTTGGCGAAGCTTTCGCGCACCGCTGCTTCGGATTTCATCTGCAGAATCGGGTCGAAGCTGGTGAAGATCCGCAGCCCTTCTTCGGTCAAGTCTTCGTCACGGTAATCCTGACGCAATTGGCGTTTGACCAGATCGAGGAAATCCGGGAACGAACTGTCAGCCAGCGAGCCGGTTTTGGTCACACCCAACGGCATTTTCTTCGCTGCCGCTACGACTTCCGCTGTCGCCACGCCCTGCTGTTCCAGCAGGTCGAGGACCAGATTGCGCCGCTCCAGCGCACGATCCGGGTTGCGACGGGGGTTGTAATAGGAAGGCCCCTTGACCAGACCGACCAACAAAGCGACTTGATGCAGTTTCAGCTCCGACAACGGCTGGCTGAAGAAGTACTGACTCGCCAGGCCAAAGCCGTGAACTGCGCGCTGCCCGTCCTGCCCGACGAACACTTCGTTGAGGTAGGCCTCAAGGATTTCCTGCTTGCTGTAATGGATTTCCAGCAGTACAGCCATCATCGCTTCTGTCAGCTTGCGCGTGATGCTGCGCTCATTGGTCAGGTAAAAGTTCTTGACCAATTGCTGAGTCAGCGTCGACCCGCCCTGACGCATCTGACCGGCAGATGCGTTGATCCAGAAAGCCCGTACGATGCCCTTCGGGGATACGCCGAAGTGATGGTAGAAATCCCGATCTTCAACCGTGACGAGCGTGTCGAGCAAATAAGGAGGCGCCTGATCGAGCTTGATCAGGATGCGGTCTTCCAGGTTCTTCGGATACAGGCCGCCAATCATCAGCGGCTCGAGACGCGCAACGGCAAGCTTGGCGCCATTGGCCGCGGCCAGTTCCGCCACGTAATCGCCGGAGAAGCGCACGCGAATTTGCTGCGCCGGATCAGCACCTTCATAAAACTGGAAGCCACGGGTGTTGAGGTCTACGGTATTGCCGTTGACCGACGCAGCGCCGGGACCGTTGGCTACGCCCTCGCGGCGGTAGCCCAGTGCATCGAGCTCCAGAAGAAAGTCGTCGCGTGACAGCTTTTGCCCAACGAAGAGCTCCAACGGTCGTGCGTAGACTTTGGCGGGAATGGTCCAGCGCTTGCCGGAGAATTTCTCCTGAACGATGGAGTCCAGGTAAACGGCGAAGCAGCCAAGGATCACCAGCCCGACGAGACTGAGTTTCAGGGCCCAGCCCAACAGGCTGCGCAGCCGGCTGTTGGTGGGTTTGGGGGATTTTTTCGGGGTGCGGGATCGGGTCATGGCGGCGGATTATACGCACTTTCAATGGGCCCGACAGACCACCCTATAAGCGGTTTGCAGCAATGTCCTCAGCGGCCATAATGGCCACCTTTCGCTACGACTACCGACTTACCAACATTCAAGGATCGTCCGTGAGCCAGACACTGATAGCCGCGCTGCAAAACCCTGCCCTGTTCCCACATCCGGCGGAACAGTTTCAGGTCATCGAGACGCATATTTCCTGGGTCCTGCTCACCGGCCCATACGTCTATAAGATGAAGAAGCCGGTCAATTTCGGTTTCCTGGATTTCACCAGCCTGAAGGCGCGCAAACATTTTTGTGAGCAGGAACTGATGCTGAACCAGCGCCTGACGGACGATCTGTACCTGGAAGTGCTCCCCATCACCGGCAGCATCGACGCTCCCCAGTTGAATGGTGAAGGCGAAGCGATCGAGTACGTGCTGAAAATGCGCCAGTTCCCGCAGGATGGACTGCTCAGCACCCTGCAAGCCAAAGGCGAATTGACGACCGCTCACATCGACGACATGGCGCGTCAGATCGCGGAGTTTCACCTGAAGTCGCCCAAGGTTCCGATGGAGAATCCGCTGGGTAGCGCTGACAGTGCCATGGCACCGGTCACGCAGAACTTTGAACAGATTCTGCCATTCCTCAATGAAAAATCTGACCTGATTCAGCTGGAAGCACTGGAGGCATGGGCTAAAACCAGCTTCGAACGCCTCAAGCCTTTGATGAATCAGCGCAAGCTGGACGGCTTCATCCGTGAATGCCATGGCGATATCCATCTGGGCAACGCTACTTTGATCAACGGCAAGGTGGTGATCTTCGACTGCATCGAGTTCAACGAGCCGTTCCGCATGACCGATGTGTACGCGGACATCGCGTTTCTGGCCATGGACCTAGAGGATCGCGGTCTGAAAAGCCTTTCCCGTCGGCTGGTCAGCCAGTACCTGGAACTGACCGGCGACTACGCAGGCCTTCAGTTGCTCAATTTTTACAAAGCGTACCGGGCACTGGTGCGTGCCAAGGTTGCACTGTTCAGCCTGAACGCCGATGCCGACCAGGTACAGCGTGCCGCGACGCTGCGCCAGTACCGTAACTACGCAAACCTGGCCGAGAGCTACAGCGCTATTCCATCGAACTTTCTGGCGATCACGCACGGTGTTTCCGCTGTCGGCAAAAGTCAGGTCGCCCTGCGACTGGTCGAAGCGCTCGGGGCCATTCGTCTGCGGTCCGATGTGGAACGCAAACGCCTGTTTGCGCACAGTGCCGATCTGTATTCCACCGACGTGAGTGCCTCCACTTACGAACGCCTGAACGAGCTGGCGGGCATCGTCCTCAGCGCCGGGCTGCCGGTGGTGATCGACGCCACCTATTTGAAACTCAATCAGCGTCAAACGACCGCGCAGGTTGCCGAGGCACTGGGAGCTCCTTTCCTGATCATTGACTGCGCAGCGCCAAAAGCCGTGATCGAAGGTTGGCTGGCCCAACGTCGCGCGCAAAATCAGGACCCATCCGACGCAACCATGGAAGTCATCGAAGCCCAACTGGCCAGTCGTGAGCCTCTGACGGCTGATGAAATCTTGCGCAGCAGACACGTCGAAACCAACGTCAGTGGCGATCTCGACAAACTGGTCGCTGACATTCGTCAGCATTTGCCAGGCCTCTAAGAGGGTAGGCTCACCAGTGGTCGAGTCGTGATGGATATCGCTTCACGGCTCCTCACTGGTGGCATTATAGTGGCGTCAGAATTCCAACAAGGAGGCGCCCGATGAACCAGCCCAAGCAGCTCGACTCCCCCCTTTTTGCGTTGCTGCGAAAAGACGACGTGACCGCATTCAATCTCGAACGGCCCGCGCAAGGTCCTGTCGATCTTTCGGCGGGGGACTTTCGTGGCCTGGATCTACGCGAAATCAATGCTGACGGGATTGACTTCAGCGACGCCTATTTCAGGTCGGCAGATCTGCGCGGCGTAGATTTTCGGACGACAAAGCTGGAAGGCGCCAGCATCGCCCACGCCCAGATATCGGGTGCCTACTTTCCTCCGGAATTGAGTGCAGACGAGATTCTCATGTCCGTGAACTTCGGTACCCGCCTGCGTTATCGCACCCGCTAACCATCGACACCTTTTTGCGCCCTGCATGAATTTCCATGCCGGGCTTGCGCGTCTTGCCGATCTTGTCCCTACCATTCAGCGGCGAAGCGCGCATTTGGCGAGCGAACCGCCGCGCTCGCGTCATTCCTCTACTACGCTCAAGGGCATGGTTCGCCTTTCCAGTCTGTGCCGAACCTAGGGAGCAGTTAATACACGGAGTTTTATAAGGACGACGACTCATGGACGATGATCTTCAATGCATGAAGAACCTTGGGAAGACCTCGGTTCAATGGCTTCACGCTGCGGGCATTCACAACGCTGCAGACCTGCGCCGGCTTGGAGCGATCCAAGCGTATAGGGCCGTCAAAATCAGAGGATTTCGCCCCTCTAAAGTCCTGCTCTACTCCTTGGAAGGCGCCCTGCTCGACCGTCACTGGTGCGACCTGCCAGCGGGCCGCAAAATTTCGCTGGACCAAAAACTGGACGGCATTGGTGCATAGCCCGCATGAGCTTTGGGCCGGTGGCAATAAATAGTTGAGGGACAGTGTTGACTTACAAATGAGAATCACTATGATTATCACATCCGGTCGCGAGACTGGCCGATAACCTGAATGGCTCCTTGGTTCGGACGCTCAGATTATCTCCTCATCAGGCTAATCACGGTTTTTGACCCGGCTCTTGCCGGGTCTTTTTTTGCCTGTATGGGTGACTCCTCTTCCGGTTTCAAGCGCTCACACCCAGATGCACCAGCAGATCATCCAGAAGGCTGGTCGACCCTAGCCGCAGTCGTCCCTGTTCAAGCCATCGCAGCCCAAAGCGTGCTCTTACAAGATCCATGTGTACCCGCGCTTCGTTGAGCGTACGGACATTTCCCGAGACATTGAGCCCGACATGCGCACCCGATTCGGCAATGGCCGCGATCAGAATCCGGCTGGCCTGTGCAGTCGGATTGACGGCCTGTTTGCCGGTGCTGGTTTTCAAGAAGTTCGCGCCCTCCTCAATCGCAACGCAACTGGCCCCGTGTATGACTTGCGGATCGCGCAGCACCCCGGTCTCCAACGTTACGGTCAACACGCCGTTATTGCCGCACCTGACCCGGCAGGCATTCACGATGTCTGCACCCACCTGCTTGTCCCCACCCAGCAGCGCGTGAAACGGATAGACCACATCGATTTCGTCAGCACCCGCGACGATCGCCGCATGAGCCTCCATGTCGGCTGAGCTGACAGCAGGCGAGCCGCCAGGAAAATTGACCGCGGCCACAACCTTGATATCGCGTGCGCAAAGGCTGTCGAGTGTGCGGCGAGCGAGCCCGGCGAACCTGGGCAGCACACAGATCGCTGCAACATGACCGACCGGCGTCAGCGCTCGCTGACACAGAGCGATGATCCTCTGCGGCGTGTCGTCGGCATTCAGTGAAGCCAGCTCCAGGATGCCAATTACCTGCTGTGCCAGCGCCTCATCGACTTCGCCCGCGTCGCTGACTTCACTCATCTTGTTCATTTCGCGTCTCCATACCTTTGGTTTGGCGCGACAATAATCGAGAGCGCACGCGCCTGAACGGCATAAAAGACGTTAAGGAGCAGCCCTACTTGATTACAAGAAATGTCCGAAGGACGTTGCCTGCACAAACGTCAAAATGTGAGCTTTTGTGTCGGCAGAACTGGCTAATGCCGCTGATATCGGGAAACGACGGCGAAGTGGGTCAACCGGTCTACCATTGACTCCGTTCCGTTATCGACTGGCGGGTTTGGGTGCTGGCAGAATGCGCAGCCTGCTAAGCCGGGCATCCGTTGATTATTTGCATTCGAGCGTCTTGCGCAAAGGAGGCTAGGTTGAAGTACCTGTGCGACAGCGCTGCGCTGATTGAAGGCAAAAGCATCGGATTTGACGTTGATGCGCTCAAAGTTCTGGCCGTGAGGCGAGCAGGGCAGGTTTACGTGTACGCCAATCGATGCCCGCATCGAGGCGTTCCGCTGGAATGGCAGGCTGATGAATTCCTCGACGCCAGCGCCAGCCTTATCCAATGCGCTACCCACGGCGCCCTCTTCCTGATAGAGAACGGCGAGTGCGTCGCAGGCCCTTGCGAGGGCAAATCCCTGAGGGCCATCGAGTGCGCAGAAGACGCTCGGGGCATCTGGATCAACCCAGCGGCACGGGACTAATGGGGCGAGACTCTGTGAGATGAATCTCCAGGCTGCGATCTATGCAGACTTCATCCGCGGTGAGTTTCACGCCGTACGCCAGGACTTCGACCCCCGCTGCCACGGCCTCGACCAGCGCGCTGGCATACGCCGCGTCGATTTCTGCGGCAGGCCGCACGGCATCAATGCCCGTCAGGTTCACGCAATAGAGCAGAACGGCGCGCACGCCCTCTCTGGCCAGCGACGCCAGCTCGCGTAGATGTCGGGCGCCGCGTTGAGTCACTGCATCAGGAAACGCAGCCACGCGGGTGTCATCGAAGCCCAGCGTTACGCTTTTGACTTCGAGATAAAGCGGGCCGTCCGGGTAATCCAGGCGGAAGTCGACACGGCTGTTTTCCTGACCGTAAGCCACCTCTCGCTTCAGCGCCGTGAACCCTGCCAACTCGGTAATCACACCTGCCATCAGCGCTTCTTCCACCAGACGATTGGCCCGCGCAGTGTTGACACACGCGAGCCGACCCTGAGGTGTCTCGGTGATCTCCCACGTTCCTGGCAGCTTGCGCTTGGGATCATTGGAGCGACTGAACCAGACGCGCCCGCCCGGCATCATGCAATTGAACATCGAACCCGTGTTGGGGCAATGAATTGTCAGCCGCTCGCCATCGGCTGTCTCGATGTCGGCGAGAAAGCGCTTGTAGCGTTGTATGAGCCGGCCTTCTTCCAGCGCTGGGGAAAATCGCATCAGCCCTGCCAACTCCGAAGACCACGGGCTATGCGAGTGACCGCCTCCTCAAGCCGCGAAAGGTTCTGGGTATAGGCAAAGCGCACATGATGACCTGCTCGATAGCGGCCAAAGTCCAGTCCGGGCGTAAATGCAACGTGCTCTGTTTCCAGAAAGTGATGGCAAAACGCAAAAGCATCGCCGCCGAAGGTGCTGATGTCCGCGTATAGATAGAAAGCACCTTCTGGCTCCACAGCAATGTTGAAGCCCAAATGACGCAGCGCTGGCAAAAGAAAGTCGCGACGGCGAGCAAACTCTGCCCGACGCTGCTCCAGGATCGCGAGGGTCTGGGGCTCGAAACAGGCAAGCGCAGCGGTTTGGGCCATGCTTGGCGCGCTGATGTAGAGGTTCTGCGCCAGCTTCTCAAGATCAGCGACCGCCGCCTCGGGTGCCACCAGCCAGCCAAGCCGCCAGCCGGTCATGCCGAAATATTTGGAAAAGCTGTTGAGGACGAAAGCGTCGTCGTCGACTTCCAGCACACTGCTGGCCTCTGTGCCATAAGTCAGGCCATGGTAGATCTCGTCAACGACGAGATGGCCATCCCGAGCTTTGAGTGACGCGGCAAGCGCAGCAAGCTCGTCACGGTGCAGCAACGTGCCGGTCGGATTGGCCGGAGAAGCCACCAATGCACCCACGCTGTCCTCATTCCAGTGTTGAGCAACCAGATCAGCGGTCAGCTGGTAGCGGACCTCTGGCCCTACAGGCACCAACTGCGCAGCGCCCTCCACAAGGCGCAAAAAGTGTCGATTGCAGGGATAGCCCGGATCGGCCAGCAACCAATGCTTTCCGGGATCGACCAGCAAGCTGGCTGCCAGCAGTAACGCGCCTGAGCCGCCGGGGGTAATCAGGATACGACCCGGATCGACATGCACGCCGTAGCGTTGTGCATAGAACCCGGCGATGGCCTCGCGCAATTCCGGCAGGCCGCGTGCGGCCGTGTAACGCGTTTTGCCCGCTGCCAATGCCGCCTGACCAGCCTTTATGATCGGTTCGGCGGTGGTGAAGTCCGGCTCGCCGATCTCAAGGTGAATGACGTCATGCCCCGCCGCCTGCAGCTCATTGGCCCGCGCCAACAGCGCCATGACATGAAAGGGTTCGATAGCGCGGCTGCGCGCACTGTAGGGCTGTGGCATTGGCCTTCCTTTGGTGAGGGGTGGCAAGTCAGGCGGCCGATTCTACTCATCCGCCCCAGCGGGCTACAGCGTTTATCACGTTGCAGGAAGCGAGGTGCAGCCGACAGTCCAGAAATACGGGCCTTGGCCCTACAGGCGCTAGACTCAGCGCACTGCAAAATAATATAAAACCGCGCGCCTGAGCTGTGGTCATAGCTCACGTGCGTGCTGCAGGCCATGCTCGACAACCGGGAGTAGCGCGCTCCGATTCGATCTGGTAAGTTCGCCCGCTTGCAGCCGCAGGGCCGGCAGGTGTCGGCGATGGATCTTAACCTGTGTAATGGCTTAGAAGAGTGAGAGGCGGTCCGTTCATGCCCACCGAAGAAAAGCAAAAGAGCAACCCGGCAATCAGTAATTTCGAACCCTACGTTGCGACAAAGGGTGAGGAATACATGGGCAAACCCATGCGAGATCACTTCACCAAGATCCTGACCAAATGGAAACAGGACTTGATGCAGGAAGTCGACCGCACGGTTGATCACATGAAGGATGAAGCGGCCAACTTTCCTGACCCTGCTGACCGTGCAAGCCAGGAAGAAGAATTCGCTTTGGAGCTGCGCGCCCGAGACCGTGAGCGCAAGCTGATCAAGAAGATCGACAAGACGCTGCAACTGATCCTCGACGAAGACTACGGCTGGTGCGAATCCTGCGGTGTCGAGATCGGCATCAAGCGCCTTGAGGCCCGTCCAACGGCCGACATGTGCGTAGACTGCAAGAGTCTCGCTGAAATCAAGGAAAAACAGGTCGGTAAATGATCCTGTTCCTTCCGTGAAAAGGACGCTTCGGCGTCCTTTTCTGTTTTCGGCACCTGCGTTTGATGCCCGGATAGCCCACGAAACCGCCGATCAGCTGCGTCGCGTTTTCCCACACTGCCGGCCAGGTCGTCCGGTATTTAGTACGTTTTATTTCCAGTACCATCAGCGCCCATGAAAACCCCTTCTTATATAGGGCGCTTTGCGCCAACCCCCAGCGGGTACCTTCACTTCGGCTCGCTGGTCGCGGCGCTGGCCTCGTACCTCGATGCCCGCTCTGCCGGTGGCAAATGGCTGATGCGCATGGAGGACCTCGACCCTCCCCGCGAGGTGCCGGGTGCGCAGGCAGGTATTCTCAAGACGCTTGAAGCCTATGGCTTCGAGTGGGACGGCGAAGTGGTCAGGCAGAGCGACCGGCACCACGCCTACCAGGACATCATCAATCGCTGGTTCAGCCACGGGCTTGCCTACGCCTGCACGTGTTCGCGCAAGCAGCTGGAAAACTACAACGGCATTTATCCGGGATTCTGTCGTGATGCCGGGCATTCACCCGACAACGCGGCGATCCGGATTCGCGTGCCTGAACTTGAGTATCGGTTCGAAGACCGAGTACAGGGCGAGTTTCGCCAGCATTTGGGGCGCGATTCGGGCGACTTCATCGTTCGCCGCCGGGATGGCTTTTACGCCTATCAGCTGGCGGTTGTCCTTGATGACGGCTGGCAAGGCGTGACCGACATCGTAAGAGGCGCCGACTTGCTTGATTCCACGCCGCGCCAGTTGTACTTGCAGGAACTGCTCGGCCTGCCGCAGCCGCGCTATCTCCATGTGCCACTGATCACCCAGCCAAACGGTCACAAGCTGGGTAAATCCTATCGCTCTCCCCCACTGCCGTCCGATCAGGCCACTGCGCTGCTGCTCCGGGGGCTGCGGGCTTTGGGCCAGTGGGTACCGGGAGAACTGGTCTACGCCTTCCCGCGAGAGGTGCTGGACCACGCCATTTCGCACTGGGATGCCGATTCCATACCGCGCCTGGGCGCCATCGAGGAAGCACGAATAGACTGAGCGCTGCCGAGCGGTCCATATTCATGCAGCACAACGCTGGCCGAAACGTCGCTTGCAGCCCCATCGCCATCCGTTACCATGCCGCTCCGTCATCTACTGGTCGTTCAACCTGGGAGGCCAAATGTACATTTATCGATTGGTCCTGCTGCTGGTGGTGGGCATCTATCTGTTTTCGCCGGCCATCATGGACTGGTGGATAGACGCGACAGGCGCCTGGTACAGGCCGTACATGCTGTGGTTGATCCTGATCGTAGTGACCTTCATTCTGCAGAGCCAACGAGATGCCGATGAGCTTTAGCCTGACCCAGATGATTCTGGTCAGTGCCGCCTACCTGACGGTCCTGTTCGGAGTCGCCTGGATCAGCGAACGTGGACTGATCCCGCGCTGGATCATTCGTCACCCGTTGACATACACCCTGTCGCTGGGCGTTTACGCCAGTGCCTGGGCGTTCTACGGCACGGTGGGCCTGGCTTACGAGTACGGATACGGTTTCCTGTCGAGTTACCTTGGGGTATCGGGCGCATTTCTGTTGGCTCCCGTCCTGCTGTACCCCATTCTCAAGATCACCCGCACCTATCAACTCTCCTCGCTGGCCGACCTTTTCGCCTTCCGGTTTCGCAGCACCTGGGCGGGCGCGCTCACCACAATCTTCATGCTGATCGGCGTTTTGCCGCTGCTGGCGCTGCAAATCCAGGCGGTTGCCGACTCCATCGGCATTCTCACCCGCGAACCCGTGCGCAACTACGTAGCGTTTGCGTTCTGTGTGCTGATCACGCTGTTCACGATCTTCTTCGGCTCGCGCCATATCGCCACGCGTGAGAAACATGAAGGGCTGGTGTTCGCCATCGCTTTTGAGTCGGTGATCAAGCTGGTCGCCATCGGCGGCATCGGTCTCTACGCGCTATACGGTGTATTCGATGGGCCGCAAAGCCTCGAGCAATGGTTGCTGCAGAACCAGAGCGCGCTGGCGGCCCTGCACACCCCACTGCAGGAAGGTCCGTGGAGGACGCTGCTGCTGGTGTTCTTCGCCTCCGCCATCGTGATGCCGCACATGTATCACATGACCTTCACCGAGAACCTCAACCCGCGCTCACTGGTCAGCGCCAGCTGGGGCCTGCCACTGTTCCTGCTGCTGATGAGTCTGGCGGTACCGCTGGTGCTTTGGGCCGGCCTGAAACTGGGCGCCACCACCAGCCCCGAATACTTCACCCTTGGCATCGGCATCGCCGCGCACAGCAAAACCCTGGCCCTGCTCGGCTATGTTGGCGGGCTGTCCGCCGCCAGCGGGCTGATCATTGTCACCACGCTGGCGCTGTCCGGCATGGCGCTGAACCATCTGGTACTGCCGCTCTACCAGCCGCCCGCCGAAGGCAATATCTATCGCTGGCTGAAATGGACCCGGCGCGGCCTGATTGTCGCGATCATCATGGCCGGCTTCGGCTTCTACCTCCTGCTCGGCGCCAAACAAAATCTGGCGAACCTGGGCATCGTCGCGTTTGTAGCGACCCTGCAATTCCTGCCCGGGGTGTTGTCGGTACTGTACTGGCCGGCCGCCAATCGCCGCGGCTTCATGGCCGGGCTGATCGCGGGCATCGTGGTGTGGACCATCAGCATGTTGTTGCCGCTGATCGGTAACTTCCAGGGTTTTTACATCCCGCTGCTGAACATGATCTACGTGCTCGACGACACCAGTTGGCACATGGCTGCAATCGCCTCGCTGGCCGCGAACGTGCTGGTGTTCACTCTGATATCACTGTTCAGCAACCCCAGTCCCGAGGAAGCCAGTGCGGCCGAAGCCTGCGCTGTGGATAACGTTCGTCGTCCGCAGCGGCGCGAATTGCACGCCGCCTCCCCGCAAGAGTTCGCCACGCAGTTGGCCAAGCCCTTGGGCGCAAAGGCTGCACAGAAGGAGGTCGAACAAGCCCTGCGCGATCTGTACCTGCCGTTCGACGAGCGCCGGCCTTATGCCCTAAGGCGTCTGCGCGACCGCATCGAAGCGAACCTCTCCGGCCTGATGGGGCCGAGCGTCGCGCAGGACATGGTCGAGACCTTCCTGCCGTATAAGTCCGGCAGCGAGAACTACGTCACTGAGGACATTCATTTCATCGAGAGCCGCCTGGAGGATTACCACTCCCGCCTCACCGGTCTCGCTGCCGAACTCGACGCCCTGCGTCGCTACCATCGGCAGACCTTGCAGGAGCTGCCGATGGGCGTGTGCTCGCTGGCCAAGGATCAGGAAATCCTGATGTGGAACAAGGCCATGGAGGAACTGACCGGCATCGGTGCTCAGCGCGTGGTTGGGTCGCGGCTCGAAACCATCGTTGATCCCTGGAAGCAACTGCTGCTCGGCTTCATCAACGTACCGGACGAGCATTTACACAAGCAGCGGCTGGCGCTTGACGGCCAGACGCGCTGGCTCAACTTGCACAAAGCAGCGATCGACGAACCCCTGGCGCCCGGCAACAGCGGCTTGGTGATTCTGGTTGAGGACCTGACCGACACGCAGATGCTCGAGGATAAACTCGTGCACTCTGAACGCCTCGCCAGCATTGGTCGTCTGGCTGCGGGGGTTGCCCACGAAATCGGCAATCCGATCACCGGTATCGCCTGCCTGGCGCAAAACCTGCGCGAAGAGCGCGAGGAAGACAGCGAGCTGACCGAAATCAGCAGCCAGATCATCGAACAGACCAAGCGCGTATCGCGCATCGTGCAGTCGCTGATGAGCTTCGCCCATGCAGGCGGGCATCAACACGCCGATGAGCCGGTATGCCTGGCGGAGGTGGCACAGGATGCAATTGGTCTGCTCGCGCTGAACCGGCGCAATTTCGAGGTGCAATTCTATAATCTGTGCAACCCGAACCACTGGGTGGAGGGTGACCCGCAGCGGCTCGCCCAGGTTCTCATCAACCTGCTCTCGAACGCACGTGATGCGTCACCTGCCGGCAGCGCAGTGCGGGTCAAAAGCGAAGCCTCCGAACACACCGTGGACCTGATCGTTGAGGACGAAGGCAGCGGCATTCCAAAGGCCATTATGGATCGTCTGTTCGAACCCTTCTTCACTACCAAGGATCCGGGCGAAGGAACAGGACTGGGGCTTGCACTGGTCTATTCCATCGTTGAAGAGCATTATGGACAAATCACCATCGACAGCCCGGCTGACCCCGAGCACCAACGCGGGACCCGTATCAGGGTGACCTTACCGCGCCACGTCGAAGCGACGTCCGCCGTGAACTGAGACCGTCGAGAGAACCGAATCAATGCCCCACATTTTGATCGTTGAAGACGAAACCATTATCCGCTCCGCCCTGCGCAGGCTGCTGGAACGCAACCAATACCAGGTCAGCGAAGCCGGGTCCGTGCAGGAAGCTCAGGAACGTTTCAGTATTCCCTCGTTTGACCTGATCGTCAGCGATTTGCGCCTGCCCGGCGCACCCGGCACCGAGCTGATCAAGCTGGGTCAGGGCAAGCCGGTGCTGATCATGACCAGCTACGCCAGCCTACGCTCGGCAGTGGATTCGATGAAAATGGGCGCGGTCGATTACATCGCCAAACCCTTCGACCACGACGAAATGCTTCAGGCTGTCTCGCGCATCCTGCGCGATCGCCAGACCCTGCAGAGCATGCAGGCCGAGCGCGCGGCCACGAGCAAGGTTGCGACCGGCGACAAGGCCGGCCCTGACAACAGCAATGGCGAGATAGGCATCATCGGCTCCTGCCCGCCCATGCAGGACATGTACAGCAAGATCCGTAAAGTCGCGCCGACTGACTCCAATGTGTTGATTCAGGGCGAGTCCGGCACGGGCAAGGAATTGGTCGCCCGTGCGTTGCATAACCTTTCGCGCCGCGCCAAGGCACCGATGATTTCGGTCAACTGTGCGGCGATTCCTGAATCGCTTATCGAATCCGAACTGTTTGGCCATGAAAAAGGCGCGTTCACCGGCGCCAGTGCCGGGCGTGCCGGCCTTGTCGAGGCTGCGGACGGCGGGACGCTCTTTCTGGACGAAATTGGCGAACTGCCGCTTGAAGCACAGGCGCGATTGCTGCGCGTGCTTCAGGAAGGCGAGATACGCCGGGTGGGCTCGGTACAGTCGCAAAAAGTCGATGTGCGGCTGATCGCAGCGACCCACCGCGACCTAAAGAGCCTGGCCAAAGTCGGCCAGTTCCGTGAGGACTTGTACTACCGTCTGCACGTTATCGCCCTCAAGCTGCCTGCGTTGCGTGAACGCGGCGCGGACGTGAACGAAATCGCAACCGCGTTTCTTGCACGGCAGAGCGCAAAAGCCGGGCGGACTGACCTGCGCTTCGCCCCGGATGCGGAACTGGCGATTCGGCAATATTCGTGGCCTGGCAACGTGCGAGAGCTGGAGAACGCTGTGGAGCGCGCGGTAATCCTGTGCGAAAGCCCGGAGATCTCTGCTGAACTGTTGGGCATCGACATCGAGCTGAGCGATCTCGATGTAAACGAGTTTATCGGCCTTGCACCACAAACGGCGGGCTCGTCGAGCTCCACTGCCGGCGAGCCGACTGAAGACCTATCGCTTGAAGATTATTTCCAGCATTTCGTTCTGGAGCATCAGGACCACATGACCGAAACTGAACTGGCACGCAAGCTGGGCGTCAGTCGCAAGTGCCTGTGGGAGCGTCGCCAGCGGCTGGGCATCCCCCGCCGCAAGACCGGCGTGGCGAGCGAGACCTGAGGCTGGGCATGCCCAAGGCTCTGGCACGCGGGTTACAGACGTTGTGAAAAAACTGTTACCGCGCAGGAACAGGACGTAACAAAACCGGGGCATACGGTAACGACTCCCCGGTTTTTTTTCGCCGGCGGAAAATAGCGTCAATTTGCCACACCCTTGATTTCAAAGGCTTGCAGCCAGGTTTGCGAAAGTTGGCACAGGTACTGCTATAGGTATTCGTACAAGAACAACAAAAATCAGTCACCTGCAAAACCAACATAATAAAAACAAGACGAATCGACTCACGCATAACAAAAACAACACGGCGGAGGCGCAGCTAACTGATTCTTTTGGAGAGGCGTTGCATTTGGGACTTGTCCCGCAACCAGGCCGAGAACAACAAAAACTACCCTTAGGTAGAGCCTGAACTGGTTGGATCGAGAGATCACTGCCGCACAGCGACCAAAGCAATCCGTTTGCTCTTGACTCCCGATTGGGAGAGTTCACTGGCGAAAGCCGTGAATGGGCGGTCAACAAAAATAAAAAGCCCATCAGACAATAAAAATAAGAGCACGCACTTTGGGGGAGCTTCGGCTCCCCCAGTAGCATCCGCGTTTTAATCCCCGCCCGCCGCACCTCGCACCCGCTGTTGACAGCCGTTTTCCCGCCGCTGCCCCTTTGCAGTCAAGGCGCTCACCTGTCCGATGCGCTGCCTCCTACACCATCCCCCGACTAAATGCTAGAATCCCCGCCCATCGTGCGGTCACTCTTCGAAATTGGCCGAATATTCCTTCAAACAGTGCATCCCATGCTGAAGAAGCTGTTCCAGTCATTCCGTTCCCCACTGCGCAAGCCGCAGCAACACGTGCGCACAACGCCTGAGGTGCTCAGCAGCAGCCAGCATTCGTTGCAACGCAATCAATTCAGCCGCTATGCGGTGAACATCGTCGAGCGCTTGCAGACTGCGGGCTATCAAGCGTATCTGGTCGGCGGTTGCGTCCGCGACATGATGCTTGGCATCACTCCCAAGGATTTCGACGTTGCCACCAGCGCCACGCCCGAGCAAATCCGCGCCGAGTTCCGCAACGCCCGCATCATCGGCCGTCGCTTCAAGCTGGTACACATCCATTTCGGACGTGAAATCATCGAAGTCGCTACGTTCCGCGCCAATCACCCGATTGACGACGAAGATGAAGACAGCAACCAGTCATCACGCAACGAGAGCGGGCGCATCCTGCGTGACAACGTGTACGGCACGCTGGAAGACGACGCCCAGCGCCGGGACTTCACCATCAACGCGCTTTACTATGACCCGGTCACCGAGCGCGTGCTCGACTACGCCAACGGCGTCCACGACATCCGCAATCGCCTGATCCGCCTGATCGGCGACCCGCAACAGCGCTACAAGGAAGACCCGGTGCGCATGCTGCGGGCCGTGCGGTTTGCCGCCAAGCTGGATTTCGGCATCGAAAAACACAGCGCAACGCCGATTCGTCCGCTCGCGCCAATGCTGCGCGACATCCCCTCTGCACGTCTGTTTGAGGAGGTGCTGAAGCTGTTTCTCTCGGGGTACGCGGAAGCCACGTTCGAAATGCTTGTGGATCTTGAACTGTTCGAGCCGCTGTTCCCGGCCAGTTCAAAGGCGCTGGAATACAACCCTACTTACACCCACACGCTGATCAGCGAGGCGCTGGCCAATACCGACCTGCGCATCAAACAGAACAAACCGGTCACACCGGCTTTCCTGTTTGCCGCTTTGCTGTGGCCCGCCCTGCCCGCTCGCGTGCTGCGTCTGCAGGAACGCGGCATGCCGCCGATTCCCGCCATGCAGGAAGCGGCTCACGAATTGATCACCGAACAATGTCAGCGTATCGCGATTCCAAAACGCTTCACGCTGCCGATCCGCGAGATCTGGGACATGCAGGAGCGTCTGCCACGTCGCTCCGGCAAGCGCGCTGACCTGCTGCTTGAAAACCCGCGTTTCCGAGCCGGTTATGACTTCCTGTTGCTGCGCGAATCCGCCGGAGAAGAAACCGACGGACTTGGCGAGTGGTGGACCGAATATCAGGACGCCAACGATTCGGGTCGCCGCGACATGATTCGCGACCTGGGCAGCAAGCCTGATGCCACTGGCCAAGGGCCGCGCAAACGCCGTCGCAGCAGTAGCGGGAAGCGCAAACGCGCTGGCGTCGACGGTTCGGAATAACAGCTGATGATCGAGCGCGTTTATATCGGCCTGGGCAGTAATCTGGCCGATCCAGAAGAGCAACTGCGCGACGCGCTCAAGGCAATGGCCCGGCTGGCGCAAAGCAGCCTGTCAGGGGTGTCTTCCTTCTATGCCAGCGACTCGCTGCTGCCGGGTCAGCCGCGCTACACCAACGCCGTTGCGGCGCTCGACACGTCGCTTCCCCCGCTGGCGCTCCTCGATGCGTTGCAGGCCATCGAGAATCAGCAGGGCCGCGAGCGGCAGGAACGCTGGGGGCCGCGCACGCTGGACCTCGACATCCTGTTGTTCGGCAGCCGCCTCATCGACGAACCACGCTTGAAGGTGCCGCACTATCAAATGCAAGCGCGCGCGTTCGTGCTGTATCCGCTCGCCGAACTGGCGCCCGGCCTGACCTTTGCCGATGGCCGTCGGCTGGATGATTTGCTGGCCGGATGCCCGTTTGAAGGCCTTGAGCGATTGCCGGGCTAGAGCAATGGCGGGTGCCCACGTGCAGCCGTCACACCTGGAATTGACTTCGCGCCCCCTCCTCACGAAGATAAGCGTCCCAAAGCCGGGCGACCGGCCACAAGGCGCGGAACAGGCCGTTGCAAACATCGCGAAACGACGATGTGCCTGCTTCCCAAGATGAATCACGCGTTGCTCGCCGCAGTATTCACAGCGCCTGAATGAGGACTTTCCATGCCCGACATCACCGTTACGTCCCTGCTGGCCCTGAAGCAGAAAGGTGAAAAAATCACCATGCTGACCTGCTACGACGCAACTTTTGCCCATACCGCTAGCCAGGCAGGTGTTGAAGTCCTGCTGGTCGGCGACTCGCTGGGCATGGTCCTTCAAGGCCATGACAGCACCTTGCCGGTGACCACCGCCGAGATGGCGTACCACGTGGCTGGCGTCAAACGCGGCAATCAGGGCGCTCTTATTCTTGTCGACTTGCCGTTCATGTCCTACGCCACCCCTGACCAGACCTTCGCCAACAGCGCCATGCTCATGCAGGCCGGGGCGCACATGGTCAAGATCGAGGGCGCGGCGTGGCTGGCGGACTCGATCCGGCTGCTGGCCGAACGCGGCGTTCCGGTGTGCGCACACATGGGGCTGACGCCTCAGGCGGTAAACGTGCTCGGCGGTTACAAAGTGCAGGGCCGTCAGGAAGCGCAGGCACGGCAGATGCGTGCCGATGCCATCACGCTGGAACAAGCGGGCGCGGCGATGATTTTGCTGGAGTGCGTGCCCACCGAGTTGGCCCAGGAAATCACCCACGCCGTGAAGATTCCGGTCATCGGTATTGGCGCCGGCATCGACACGGATGGCCAGGTGCTGGTCCTGCACGACATGCTCGGGTTGTCGATCACCGGCCGTGTACCCAAGTTCGTGAAGAATTTCATGACCGGCCAGCCGGACATTCAGTCAGCGATCAGCGCGTATGTTCGTGCGGTCAAAGACCTCAGCTTCCCCGCCCCAGAACACGGATTCTCGGCATGAACACAGTCAAAACCGTTCGCGAACTGCGCGCCGCCGTTGCCCGCGCGCGCAGTGAAGGCAAACGCATTGCTCTGGTGCCCACGATGGGCAACCTGCACAGTGGCCACATCGCGCTGGTGACCAAAGCGGTGCAGCGTGCCGATTTCGTGATCGCCAGCATCTTCGTCAATCCGCTGCAATTTGGCCCCAGCGAAGACCTGGCTTCTTACCCGCGCACGCTGGCGGCCGATCAGGAGCAGCTACTCCAGGCCGGTTGCCATCTGCTGTTCACGCCGACCGTCGATGAGATGTACCCGCACGGCATGGCCGATCAGACCATCGTTCGCGTACCGGTGGTTTCCGAGGGCCTGTGCGGCGGCAGCCGACCCGGCCACTTCGACGGTGTCTCTACAGTGGTCAGCAAGCTGTTCAATATGGTCCAGCCGGACATCGCGATTTTCGGCCAGAAAGACTTTCAACAACTGGCGGTCGTCAACGCATTGGTGCGCGACCTGAACATGCCCATTCAGATCATCGGCGAACCCACCGTGCGTGCCGCCGACGGCCTGGCCCTGTCGTCACGCAATGGCTACCTGAGCGAAGACCAGCGCGCTGCGGCGCCTGCCCTGTACCGTGTGATCAAGCAGATCGGCGACGCCTTGCGAAGCGGCGACCAGAACCATAACCAACTGCTGAGCGACGGCGTGAAGGCACTCGAAGCGGCGGGTTTTCGTCCGGACTATCTTGAGATTCGCAACGCCGTCAGCCTGCGCCCTGCGACCTCGGAGGACCAGGATCTGGTCGTGCTGGGCGCTGCGTTTCTGGGCAAGACTCGCTTGATCGACAACCTGCATCTGGTCAAGGAGTAACCAGCCCCTGCGGCGCCAGGTAGCATCCGTTCCTGAATGAAGCAAAAGTCACGTGATCGGATCACCATCTGCGCCTATGCTCATTGCGCCGTGCCACGGTTGCAGCCCAGCCAGCGAGTTACGGGCGCTGGCGATGAACTTTCGACTTACCTGCAATGCCATACCGATACAGTTCGTGTCACACCGGCAATTACCCTGTGAGAAAAAGTACCGAGCAAAGGTAAAGCAAGGCGCAGACATCGGCGTTGCCGGGGACTAGTCTCCGATGCACCCAAGAATTCATGTCCAATCCTGCTTTTCAGTGTCCAAAAGAGCAGTTCAAGTACAAGGAAACCCGCAGCGATGGCGTACTACCGCACTCCTCATGACGTTACGACTCTGCCCGCCTGGCAGGCGCTCAACGATCACCGCAAAGCGATGCAGAATTTCAGCATGCGCGAGGCGTTCAACGCAGACCCCAAGCGTTTCGACGAATTCACCCTCAGCAGTGCCGGGCTGTTCCTCGACTACTCAAAAAACCTCATCACGGCCGAAACCCGACAGCTGTTGGTCGATCTGGCCAATGAAGTCGGCTTGAAAGAAGCCATCAAGGCGCAGTACGACGGCGAGCTGGTCAACGCCTCCGAAGGCCGACCAGCGCTGCACACCGCGCTGCGTCGTCCGGTCGGCGACAAGCTGCTGGTCAACGGCGTCAACGTGATGCCGGAAGTCCACAAAGTGCTCAATCAGATCACTGACCTGGTCGGGCGCATCCACGATGGGCTGTGGCGCGGCTACACCGAAAAGCCGATCACCGACGTGGTAAACATCGGTATTGGCGGCTCTTTCCTGGGCCCTGAGCTGGTGTCCGAAGCGCTACTGTCCTACGCGCAGAAAGGCGTCCGCTGCCATTATCTGGCGAACATCGACGGCACTGAGCTGCACGAGCTGACGCAGAAACTGCGCGCCGAGACCACGCTGTTCATCGTTTCGTCGAAGACCTTTACCACCCTGGAAACGCTGAAGAACGCCACGGCGGCCCGCGCCTGGTACCTGGCGCAAGGTGGTTCCGAGGCCGAGCTGTATCGCCACTTTATCGCCGTTTCGAGCAACAATGCCGCCGCAGTGGCGTTTGGTATCCGTGAAGAAAACATCTTCCCGATGTGGGACTGGGTCGGCGGCCGTTATTCGCTGTGGTCGGCGATCGGTCTGCCTATCGCCCTGGCGATCGGCATGTCCAACTTCAAGGAGCTGCTGTCCGGCGCCTACACCATGGACCAGCATTTCCAGAACGCCGAGTTTGAAGAAAACATGCCGGTTCTGCTGGGCCTGCTGGGTGTCTGGTACGGCAATTTCTGGGGTGCGCAAAGTCACGCGATCCTGCCGTACGACCACTACCTGCGCAATATCACCAAGCACCTGCAGCAGCTGGACATGGAATCCAACGGCAAAAGCGTTCGCCAGGACGGTGTGCCGGTCAAAACCGACACGGGCCCTGTGATCTGGGGCGGCGTGGGGGCAAACGGTCAGCATGCGTACCACCAGTTGCTGCACCAGGGCACCCAGATGATCCCGGCTGACTTCATTGTGCCGATCGTCAGCTTCAACCCGGTGTCCGACCACCACCAGTGGCTGTATGCCAACTGCCTCTCGCAGAGCCAGGCATTGATGCAGGGCAAGACCCGCTCCGAGGCCGAGGCCGAGCTGCGCGCCAAGGGCGTCGCGGAAGACGAAGTGAAGCGCGTCGCGCCGCACAAAGTCATCCCAGGCAATCGCCCGAGCAACACCATCGTCGTCGAGCGCATCAGCCCTCGCCGTCTGGGCGCGCTGGTCGCGATGTACGAACACAAGGTATTCGTGCAAAGCGTTATCTGGGGCACAAACGCCTTCGACCAATGGGGTGTGGAACTGGGTAAGGAACTGGGCAAAAACGTTTACAGCCGACTTGTCGGCACCGACGAGACCAATGCCGAAGACGCATCGACTCAAGGCTTGATCAATTACTTCCGCGGTCGTCACCGCGGCTGATACCTGACTTGCTGTAGGTGCTGACCCTGAAGCAAATGAAACCCGCTCCTCGCAAGAGGCAGCGGGTTTTGTGCATATGGGCTTTCGTGATTCGGCTCAGTCCTCAAGATCCGGCAGCGCCGTCGGGTCAAGCTGAATGGTGTGCTGGCGTGGATTGCGCTCACACAAAAACAGGTCTTCTCGGGGCCCTTCCTTGGGGCCGACGTGACGCAAGTGCATCAACGACCCGCACCAGGGGCACTGCGCGGTCAGGCGATTGACGGCCAAGCGGCCGTTTTGACTCATCTCAAGGTAATGTCGCGATCCGAAAAAATGGTCAAACTTTCGCCGACGCAGCACCGCCGACATTGCAACAGCCATGACCGCGACGACGAATGAAAACATGAAGAACGTCGACCACGAGCTCTGACCGCCCAGGGGCGGCTGGAATACCGTGAAGTACAACCCGATCAGGCTGGCGGCACCGGTGATGTAGCCGAAACTGGAAACGCTGCTGCTGTCCAGACTGCGGCCACCGAATGCCGGGTGACGCTCGATGTACAGCTGCTCGGGTGTGAACGTGGGCCGCTCGCTGTTGCTGATATTGACGTTGGCGCCACGAAAATCACCGACGCCTACGTTCAGGCTATGGTCGCCGCTTTGGTCGCCATGGTTGGGGTTCGGCAAAAGGGTGGCTCCTGAAAGGTCAGCAATGGAATGGCCGGCGATTGTCCATGCCGTGAACTGAGGCGGAAATCAGCCCCATCCCCGATTGCCGTGGGAAGCCGAGACACGTTTTGTCGTATGTTTCCGTAGGAAAGCCGCACGACTGGAAGGAAAAGCTCAAGAGCAGGTGTGGCCGCAGGCTCGGTCCGACCTCTATTCGGTGGTCCTGCCGACAAAGGGCTTAAATTACCATCGTCATTCATGCAACCATGCACCCCTTGATTCCGCTGCCCGCCCTCTCTTTTATGCCTCTTCAAACGCAGGCCGGCGCAGCTTCCCCATCGCTGAGGATTAGCACCATGCAAGACGTCGTAATCGTTGCCGCCACCCGCACCGCCGTGGGCAGTTTCCAGGGTTCGCTGGCGAATATTCCTGCAGTGGAACTGGGCGCGGCGGTCATTCGCCAACTCCTGGCGCAGACTGGCCTGGACGGTGCGCAGGTTGATGAAGTCATCATGGGCCAAGTGCTGACAGCCGGCGCCGGGCAAAACCCCGCACGCCAGGCCGCTATCAAGGCGGGCTTGCCGTTCGCTGTGCCGGCCATGACGCTGAATAAAGTCTGTGGCTCGGGCCTCAAAGCACTGCACCTGGCGACTCAGGCGATCCGTTGCGGCGATGCAGAGGTGATCATCGCGGGCGGGCAGGAGAACATGAGCCTGGCCAACTACGTCCTGCCGGGCACGCGCACGGGTCTGCGCATGGGCCACGCAACCATGGTCGACACGATGATCAGCGACGGCTTGTGGGATGCTTTCAACGACTACCACATGGGCATCACGGCAGAGAACCTCGCCGAGAAATACCAGATCAGCCGCGAGGCGCAGGACGCGTTTGCCGCTGCTTCTCAGCAGAAGGCCGCTGCGGCCATTGAGGCCGGGCGTTTTGTCGACGAGATCACGCCGATTCTGATCCCTCAGCGCAAAGGCGATCCGCTGTCCTTCGCGACCGACGAGCAGCCACGCGCTGGCACAACCGCTGAATCGCTCGCCAAGCTCAAGCCGGCCTTCAAGAAAGAGGGCTCGGTAACGGCCGGTAATGCGTCGTCACTCAACGACGGTGCAGCGGCGGTCATTCTGATGAGCGCCAACAAGGCCGAGGCGCTGGGTTTGCCGGTGCTGGCACGCATTGCCGCCTACGCCAACGCCGGTGTAGACCCGGCGATCATGGGGATTGGCCCGGTGAGCGCAACCCGCCGCTGCCTGGACAAGGCCGGCTGGTCGCTGGAAGAGCTGGACCTGATCGAAGCCAACGAGGCGTTCGCTGCGCAATCCCTGTCGGTGGGCAAGGAGTTGGGTTGGGACATGGACAAGGTGAACGGCAACGGTGGTGCCATTGCCATCGGCCACCCGATCGGCGCATCGGGCTGCCGCGTGCTGGTGACGTTGCTCCACGAGATGATCAAGCGCGACGCGAAAAAGGGCTTGGCGACGCTGTGCATTGGCGGTGGACAGGGCGTGGCGTTGGCGTTGTCCCGATCATAACAGCCTGGCCGGAAACCCACATGTAGGACCGGCTTCAGCCGGGAAGAGGCCGGTGTGAACACCCTCAATTTTGCGGGGTGACGCCTGACGCCTTCCCGGCTGAAGCCGGTCCTACAAGGGATATGCGGTCCTACAACGCGAAATGCGTCATATGCACATCACTGCCAGCCAAACTTGCGCACATAAAACCCTTTTACTGCCTGGGTCAGCGCCACGTACGCAATCAGGATGACTGGCAGGATGACGAAGTACAGCGGTGGCAACGCCTGCAGTTTAAAGTAGTGCGCCAGCGGGCCCATCGGCAGGAAGATGCCCACCGCCATGATCACCCCGGTCATTATCATCAGCGGCATCGCTGCACGGCTCTGCAGGAACGGGATCTTCGGCGTACGAATCATGTGCACGATCAGGGTTTGTGTCAGCAGACCCACCACAAACCAGCCGGACTGGAACAGGGTCTGGTGCTCTGGCGTATTGGCGCCGAACACGTACCACATGACCGCAAAAGTGGTGATGTCGAAGATCGAGCTGATAGGCCCAAAAAACAGCATGAAGCGTCCTACGTCGGCGGGCTGCCAGCGCTGCGGCTTCTTCAGCAGTTCCTCGTCGACGTTATCGAACGGGATGGCGATCTGCGAAATGTCGTACAGCAGGTTCTGCACCAGCAGGTGCATGGGCAGCATCGGCAGGAACGGGATGAACGCACTGGCCACCAGCACCGAGAACACGTTGCCGAAGTTTGAACTGGCCGTCATCTTGATGTACTTGAGCATGTTGGCGAAGGTCCGCCGGCCTTCCAGCACGCCCTCCTCCAGCACCATCAGGCTTTTCTCCAGCAAGATGATGTCCGCCGCTTCCTTGGCGATATCCACCGCGCTGTCCACGGAAATACCGATGTCGGCGGTACGCAGCGCGGGCGCGTCGTTGATCCCGTCGCCCATGAACCCCACCACGTGGCCGTTGGCTTTGAGCAGCCGCACGATGCGCTCTTTGTGGGAAGGCGTCAGTTTGGCAAACACGTTGGTGGTCTCGACGGCAACCGCGAGTTCGGCATCGCTCATGCGCTCGATGTCGCCGCCCAACAGCAGGCCTTGACGTTCCAGGCCCACCTCTCGGCAGATCTTGGCAGTGACGCGTTCGTTGTCGCCGGTCAGGACCTTCACCGCGACACCATGCTCGGCCAACGCCTTCAAGGCCGGCGCGGTGCTTTCCTTGGGTGGATCGAGAAAGGCCACGTAACCGATGAGAGTCAGGTCGCTTTCGTCGGCCAAGCCGTAAACATCACGCCCTGCGTCCATGGCACGCGCCGCCACTGCCACCACGCGCAGGCCTTCTTCGTTGAACGCGGCGGTGACCTGCACGATGCGCTCCAGCAACTCAGGGGTCAGCGCTTCTTCGGCATCACCGTGGCGCACGCGGTTGCACACGCTCAACACTTCTTCCAGCGCGCCTTTGCAGATCAGCACGTGCGCCTCGCCCTGCTGCTGTACCACCACGGACATGCGCCGACGATTGAAGTCGAACGGGACCTCGTCGACCTTGCTGAATGCAGTGCCCACTTGCAGCGCCCGGTGAATTTCGACGTGCTCCAGCACGGCGACATCCAGCAGGTTTTTCAGCCCGGTCTGGTAGTAGCTGTTGAGGTAGGCCATTTCCAGAACGTCGTCGGATTCGTCGCCCCACACGTCGACATGACGGGCGAGAAAAATCTTGTCCTGGGTCAGCGTGCCGGTCTTGTCGGTGCACAGCACGTCCATGGCACCGAAGTTCTGAATGGCGTCGAGGCGCTTGACGATGACTTTTTTGCGTGACAGGAAGACCGCGCCTTTTGCCAGGGTCGAGGTAACGATCATGGGCAGCATTTCAGGGGTCAATCCCACGGCGATGGACAGCGCGAACAGCAAGGCTTCCATCCAGTCGCCCTTGGTAAAGCCGTTGATGAACAGCACTAGCGGGGCCATCACGAACATGAAGCGGATCAGCAACCAGCTGACCTTGTTGACCCCAGCCTGGAACGAGGTCGGCGCGCGGTCGGTGGCACTGACCCGCTGCGCCAGGGCGCCAAAATACGTGTGATTACCGGTGGCGAGGATGACCCCGGTCGCCGCGCCAGACACCACGTTGGTGCCCATGAACAGGATGTTCTCCAGGTCCAGCGGGTTGCCGGTATCCACATCCTGACGCCGGGCGAATTTTTCAACCGGCATGGATTCGCCTGTCATGGCAGCCTGGCTGACGAACAGGTCCTTGGCGCTGAGCACGCGGCAGTCCGCAGGGATCATGTCGCCAGCGGACAACACGATCAGATCGCCCGGCACCAATTGTTTGATGGGCAGCTCGATGCGTTTCTGCCTTGCGTCGCCGGAGGCTGTGCTGTCGGTGCGGCGCATGACGGTCGCCGTGTTGCTGACCATTGCCTTGAGCGCGTCCGCTGCCTGATTGGAGCGGGCCTCCTGCCAGAAGCGCAGCAGCGTGGACAACACCACCATGGAGAAAATCACCGTGGCGGCTTTCATGTCTTCGGTCAGCCACGAGATAAACGCCAGCAGGGTCAGCAGCAGGTTGAACGGGTTTTTGTAGCAGTGCCACAGGTGCACCCACCAAGGCTGCGGCTGTTCGTGCTCGACCTCGTTGAGTCCATGCCGAGCGCGCAAATCCTGCGCTTCGGTTTCGCTGAGGCCGTCGGGGTGACTGTTCAGGCGCGCGAGCAATTCGGGCACCTCGCTGCTGGCGCCCCGGGTCAGGGTTTGCGCAAGTGTGGGCGGGACTTCGCGGCTGACGGTGGTTTCGGCCACGCTGTCGAGGGTCGCCAGGCGACGGAAGTGCCTGCCGAGGGTGCGCGAGCGCAGGAGGTCTGCGAGGAATTCTTTCAGGAGGGTGTATTTCATGGCTGTGTCCCCTGGACTGAAGGCTGCTGGAGCTAAAGCACAGGAACCTTGAGCAGGTACGGCCGACCTTCGGGCCATGCTCGTTACAAGCAGGCCCCGCAGGCGGCCACGCACGACCAGAGGCCGCACGCGTCCGATGCGCAGACGAACGACAGACGCGTCGGTCATCACGCAGGTTTGGGCGTCAGGGAAAGGGCAACAGCGCAGGCTCTGGACAGAGGCTGCGGGCACTGCCGCTTCTCACGTGGTCGGCGAGATAGCGGCAGCGGAAAAACTGCGCGTTATCGAGCCGAGGATTGGCCGGTCTCTATCACCGGCTGACGTCTGTCACTCGAACAAGTACCCACTGTGGGTCTCCGCATTGGTTGAAAACGGGCGAAGAATACGCCCGGGTTGTATGAGAGTAAATCGCCAGCATGCGCCATGCGGGGGATAAAGCCGTTGCCTTCAGGAGAGGTTCAGGAATCGATGTCAGGCACCCTTTGCAGGAACGCGCTTGCCCGGGAATATGGTGTATCAGTCGGCAAATAGGCTGCCTGAACAGGCGTGTTCGCCAGCAAGCCGGCTTCTACAGTGGATTGCAGCGGATGAGGAATTGTGGTGATCCATGCGAGGTATCGGGTGAATGAAATGACGCGTTCGCGGGCAAGCGCGCTCTACAAATGATCGGCGGGGCTGAGGACTGCGCAGGTTAAACAAAACCTGTAGGAGCCAGCTTGCTGGCGAAGGCGGCAGTCCGGACGCCTCAATGGTGCGGTGAACAAGGATCACGCAGGCAAACGGGTCGAACACCGGTATTGGCCTAGCTGATAAACTCGCACGCCCTATTCCTGCTCCAAGGCCGTGCATGTCTTCGTTGATTCAGGCGCTCAGCGTCGCCCTCGATAATCGTCAATCCTTGATCGCAGAGCTGCACGCCCAGGGCACCGACTGTTATCGGCTGTTTCATGGCAGCCAGGAAGGCGCCAGCGGCCTGACGGTCGATCGTTACGGCCCGCAATTGCTGGTCCAGAGCTTCCACACCACACTGGACCGCGACTCCCTGCTCGCGCTGCACGCGGCCGTCAATGCGCGGCTTGGCCTTGATTTGCTGCTGGTCTACAACGACCGCTCCCAAGGCAACTCACGGGTTGACCGGACCGATCCCGTCTACAAAGCCGAAGACGCCGCGCTGGCGGATCTGGTAGGCCACGAGTGGGGACTCAATTACCGCGTTCGCGCGCGCCACGCAGGCCAGGACCCGCTGCTGTTTCTCGACCTGCGCAACGCACGGGGCTGGGTCAAGCAGCATGCCGCCGGCAAGAGCGTCCTCAATCTGTTCGCCTACACCTGCGGCGTTGGTCTGAGCGCAGCGGCAGGCGGCGCGAGCGAGGTGTGCAATCTGGATTTCGCCGAAGGCAACCTGGCGGTCGGGCGCGAGAACGGCCTGCTCAATCCGCAGCTGCCAACGATGCAGTTCGTGCAGTCGGACTACTTCCCGGCCATTCGCCAACTCGCCGGTCTGCCCATCGCCTCCCGTCGCGGCCATAAACTGCCCCCTTACGTGCGCCTCGAGCAGCGCCAATATGACCTGGTCCTGCTGGACCCTCCGGCCTGGGCCAAGAGCGCCTTCGGCACGGTCGATCTGCTGCGTGACTACCAAAGCCTGCTCAAGCCAGCCTTGCTGACAACCGCCGAAAACGGCGTGTTGATCTGCTGCAACAACCTGGCAAAAGTCAGCATGGATGACTGGCGCGATCAGGTGCTGCGGTGTGCAAGCAAAATTGGCCGACCGGTGCGTGAGTGCCAGGTGCTGACCCCGGGCGCCGACTTTCCGTCGCACGACCAACAGCCGCCACTTAAGACGTTGATCTTGCAGCTCTGAAGCATCTTGAGAGTTAAGGAAGCTTCCCACAGGGACTGAGGCAACTGGCCTTGGAACCAGATTGGCGTGCCATACTCCAAGCACCTCCCATCGAGCGAGTCGGCGACTTACATGCCCAAAGGATTGAAACGCGCCCTCGGCGCACTGCTGGCCCTTTTCGCCCTTTACAGCGTGCTGGGGTTTTTGATCCTGCCAGGCGTTGCACTGCGAATCGTCAATCAACAGTTGGCAAACTATGCCACGGTACCGGCACGTCTCGACCGGCTTGAGCTCAACCCGTACAGCCTCGAAGTCACCCTCTGGGGCCTGAACGTCGGGGCGCCAGGCAAGGAACAGCTCGGTTTTGCACGGCTTTACGCCAATCTGCAAATCGACAGCCTTTGGACCAAGGCGCTGCACCTCAAGGCCGTCGAACTTGATAAACCCAAAACCGAACTGCTGTTTGCCAAAGACGGCACGCTCAACCTTGCCGGCCTGTTCAAGCTGCCCGCCAGCGAACCCGCCAAAGCCGACGAGCCCCCGAGCAAGCCCTTTCCGTTGCGCATCGGCGAAATCAAGCTGGCCGACGGTTACGTGCATTTCCAGGACCTGCGCCCCAGCGAGCCCATTGAGTTCCTCTACGACGCGTTGAACTTCGAGCTGAAAAACCTCAGCACGCTGCCTGAAGACAACGCCGACATGACCCTGGTCGCCGCAGGCCCCGAGGGCGGTCAGATCGACTGGGTCGGGCGCATCAGCCTGGTGCCCATTGCCTCGGAGGGCACACTCAAAGTTACCGACGGCAAGATGAAAGTCTGGTGGCCTTACGTGCGGGACGCCCTGCCGCTGGTGCTGAAAGATGGCGTGCTGAATTTCAATACCCACTACACACTCAGTCTGGCCAAAGAAACCGAGCTGCTGCTGGACAACACCTCGCTGAGCGTTGCCCCGTTCGCCATTGACGCGCCGGACGGCAGACCGCTGGCGCGCCTGAAGAAACTGAGCGTCAGCGAAACCTCCATCGACCTGGCCAAACAGCGTGTCACCGTAGGCAAGATTCGCAGCGAAGGCCTGGAAACCTGGGCGACCCGTGAGTCGGACGGCGAGCTGGACTGGCAGAAACTGTTCGCAAGCCAGCCCTCCAGGGCGCAGGCAAAAAAAGCCGAGGCTGACAAAAATCAACCTGCCACCGCCACGGGAAGCGAAACCACCGCCCAAAGCAAACCCGCCACGGCGAGCAAACCCTGGCAAGTGCTGCTGCGCGATACGCAATTGCGCGACTACCGCATTCATCTCGCGGATAAGGTGCCGAAGGAGCCGGTCGCCATCGACGTGGGCCCACTGAATGTTGATCTCACCGGCTTCGACAGCCTCAATCAGTCGCCCTTCAAGCTCAAGCTCGACACCGCCGTGGGCAAGCAGGGCAAGCTGACGGCCGAGGGCGAAGTCAATCTGGCACCGGTTCGGGCCAACCTCAATGTCACCACCCGCGATATCGATTTGCGCGTCGCGCAGTCCTACGTCACGCCGTTCATTCGTCTGGAAGTGCGCAGCGGCATGCTCAATTCCGATCTGGCGATTGACTTGAAAAGCACAGAGCCCTTGGCGCTGGGCATCACCGGTAAAGCGCAGGTCGATCAGCTGCACACCCTCGACACGTTGAAGTCGCGGGACTTCGTGAAGTGGCAACGGCTGAACGTAGACGGACTGAACTTCGTGCTTGGCGATAGCCTTAACATCGCATCCGTGAGCCTGGACCAGCCATATGCGCGATTCATGATTGCCGACGATCGTTCGACCAACATCGATGACTTGCTGGTGCCCCAACCCACTGACAAGGCGCCGGCCCCGGCGAAAACCAAAGCCGCCGCCAGCAATGAAAAACCGATGGGTATCCGCATCGGCGAAGTCAATATCAGCAATGGCTCGGCCAACTTCGCCGACTTCAGCCTCACGCCCAACTTCGCCACGGCCGTTCAGCAGCTCAACGGCAAGATCGGCACGCTGGATAATCGCCAGGACAAGCCCGCGTCGGTCGATATCACCGGCAAGGTCGATCGCTATGCACCAGTAACGATCAAAGGCGCGCTGAACCCCTTCAACCCGATGGCCAGTCTGGACATCGCCACGAGCTTCAAGCGTGTCGAACTGACGACGTTGACGCCCTACTCCGGCAAGTTCGCCGGTTATCGAATCCGCAAGGGGCGCCTGAATCTCGACCTGCATTACTTGATCACCAAGGGCCAGCTCAAGGCCGAGAACAAAGTCGTGGTCGAGCAACTGCAACTAGGCGAGAAGGTAGATAGCCCGGACGCCGTGAATTTGCCGCTGAAGCTGGCCATCGCGCTGCTTAAAGACACCGATGGGAAAATCTCCATTGAGCTGCCGGTGACCGGTGATCTGAACAACCCGCAGTTCAGCGTGATGCCGATCGTCTGGCAAACCCTGCGCAACCTGTTGGTGAAAGCGGCGGCGTCGCCGTTCAAGTTCATTGGCGGGTTGATCAACGGTGGCGGCTCGGAAGACCTCGGCACGGTTGCGTTCGCACCGGGCGCTGATGAACTCAGCCCCGAGGCGATGGCATCGCTGGACAAGCTGGCGGCGGGGTTGAAAGCGCGTCCGGCGTTGCGTCTGGAGATTGAAGGCGCTGCCGCCGAGACGAGCGATGGGCCGCTGATTGCCCAGCAACGGCTGGAACGCGAATACCAGAGCACCTACTACAAGATTCTTCAGCGCCGAGGCGACAAGGTCCCGGCACAGCCCAGTGACCTGACGGTACCGGAAGATGAAAAGGCGCCGATGCTTGAGGGCATTTACCGCACTCGTCTGAAGCAGCAACCTCCGGCGCAGTGGGTAGAGCTGGGCAAGGAGGAACGTCAGAACAAACTGCGTGACGCCGTGCTCACCTCGTGGAGTTCGAGCGCGTTGCTGCTGCGTCAGCTTGGGCAGTCGCGCGCCGGAAGCATCAAGGACTATCTGGTGGACAAGGGACAACTGGCGGATGAGCGGGTGTACTTCATCGACACCCGCCTCGGCCAGCCAGAAAAAGATGGCCGCGTTGTCACACCCCTTCACCTCGACAGCGAGTGAGACTTTTGAAGAACGCAAAGGCAGGCATGACGCTAATCCTGATGCTGACCGCATTAAGCGGCGCGGCCCTGGCGGACACGCTGCGGTGCGGCAGTCAGCTGATCAGCGTGGGTGACCGGATGTTTGAAGTGCAGCAGAAATGCGGCCAGCCCGTCAGCCAGGACATCATCGGCTACAAGGAAACCGTGAATCACTACCGCCAGGTGGACCAGGTACAGGTCCAGGAATGGATCTACGGCCCCAGCAACGGGATGTACCAGTACCTGAGGTTCGAAGGCGGCCGACTGGTGAGGATCGATAGCAAACGAGGAAAGTGACTGCGCACACCGCTGCTGCTCAGTGGCACCGGGCCCTGAAACCTCTGTAGGAGCCGGGTTGCTGGCGAACCGGGTGAAGCATTCAATGCTGCGGAGACTGGGTAACCCGATTCGCCAGCAAGCCGGCTCCTACAGATTTGTGTTCGGCGTGGCCCCCGTTAAAACGGCTTTGTGCTCGGCGAAGTTTCTTGGTCCCCGTAACTTTTGAGATCCGAAGGCGGGCGTTTGGTGAGGATTGATAGCAAACGCGGGAAGTGACTGCGCACGCCGCCGATGCTCAGTGGCACCGGGCCTTGAAACCTCTGTAGGAGCCGGCTTGCTGGCGAACCGGATGGGGCATTCAATGCTGGGGAAACTGGGTAACCCGATTCGCCAGCAAGCCGGCTCCAACAGATTTGTGTTCGGCGTGGTCACCGTCAAAACGGCTTTCTACTGGCGAAGCTCCAGAATTCCCATAAAGTTTGAGATTCGAAAGCCGTCGATTGGTGAGGATCGATAGCAAGCACGGGAAGTGATTGCGCACGCCGCCGATGCTCAGTGGCACCGGGCCTTGAAACCTCTGTAGGAGCCGGCTTGCTGGCGAACCGGGTGGGGCATTCAATGCTGCGGCGCCTGGGTAACCCGATTCGCCAGCAAGCCGGCTCCTACAGATATGTGTTTGGCGTGGCCCCGGGGCCACCGTAAAAACGACTTTGTGTTCGGCGAGGTTCCATGGTCACCGTTAAAACGGCTTTGTGCTCGGCGAAGTTTCTTGGTCCCCGTAACTTTTGAGATCCGAAGGCGGTCGACTGGTGAGGACCGATAGCAAACGCGGGAAATGGTGGCGCGTCTTATTACGCCTTCCCGGCTGAAGCCGGTCCCACTGGTAGTGCGCGGTGGGCAGTCGGATCTGTGTTTATGACCCCGGGAACTCAAGCCTGCCGCGCCGGCAGGCGCGCCGCGTCACTTTTTGTGGGACCGGCTTCAGCCGGGAAAACGCCGTTGCTTTTTGTGGGACCGGCTTTAGCCGGGAAGAGGCCCGTATGAACCCCCTGAATTTGCAGTGTCACACCTGGCGCCTTCCCGGCTAAAGCCGGCCCCACCCGTAGCAAAGCCGATCCCACTGAAGCAACGAACAGCCATCAACGCTCGTGCAGTGCCTCGGCGCGGGCTTTCAAGACTGGCTTGAGCAGGTAGCTCAGGATGCTTTTCTTGCCGGTGATGATGTCAACCGAGGCGACCATGCCGGGGATGATCAGCAGCGGGTGCTCGTCAGTGCCCAGGTGGCTGCGGTCGGTGCGCAGCTTGATCACGTAGAAGGTGTTCTTCTTCTCTTCGTCCTGAATCGTGTCGGCGCCGATCTGTTCCAGCTTGCCTTTCAAGCCACCATAAATGGTGTAATCGTAGGCCGTGAATTTGATCATTGCTTCCTGCCCCGGGTGCAGAAAGGCAATGTCCTGTGGACGAATACGCGCTTCAACCAGCAGGGTGTCATCCAACGGGACGATTTCGGCGATGTCGCTGCCCGGCTGAATCACACCGCCAACGGTATTGACCAGCATCTGCTTGACCACGCCACGCACCGGTGAGGTCACCATCGTCCGGTTGACCCGGTCCTCAAGCCCCTTCGCGGTCGACTGCGCCTTGGCCAGATTGGTACGCGCTTCATTCAACTGAGTCAGCGCATCGCTGCGGAATTTGCCACGGGTTTCGTCGATCTTGCGCTGCACTTCGGCAATTGCCGCTTGTGCACGCGGGATCGCCAGCGTGGTGCCGTCCAGCTGGCCGCGGGTTTCCACTTCCGAGCGCTTGAGCCGCAAAATGTCCACCGGCGAGACCGCGCCCTGCGCCACCAACGGCTCAGACATACCGATTTCCTGGCGCAACAAGCCCAGACTGCTGCGGTATTGCTCCTGCTTGGAGCCGAATTCGCGAAGCTCTTGCTGACGCTGAATCAACTGCTGCTGCAAACCACCGATTTCATCCACCAGTTGCTGGCGACGACTCTTGTACAGCGACTCTTCGTTGGAGGCCTGATTGGGCACCAACTTGCGCGCCTCGGCGCTGATGTTCAGCGGACGATCGTCAACCTCGGCGCTTAGACGCTCGACGCGCAGCTGCATCGCCAGACGGTCGGCCTCGGTCTCGCCCACGTTGGAAGCGAAACGGGTATCGTCCAGACGGATCAACGGTGCGCCGGCATCAACGATTTCGCCGTCATGGGCGTAGATCTGCGCGACGATGCCGCCTTCCAGGTTCTGGATTTTCTGAATCTTGGTCGAAGGGATGGCCTTACCCTCGCCCTTCGTCACTTCATCGATCACGGCGTAATTGGCCCAGACGATCAGAAACACGAAGAACAGGATCACTGCCCAGATGGTCAGCCGGACAATGCGCGGGGCGTCGTCCACCAACGCCTTTTTGACTTCGGGCAGCGCCTGGCCTTCCAGCGAAGGCGAGCCTTTGAAGTAGCCGAAGATGCCGCCACCGGAATTTGGACCTGATTTAAGCAACACTGATCTGCCCCTTCTTCAACGCTTCCATAACGGCGGCTTTCGGGCCGTCTGCCACGATCTGGCCGCGGTCAATGACTATCAGGCGATCAACCAGGCTGAGCAACGAGGCTCGGTGTGTCACAAGAATCACGGTCTTTTTCTCCACAACGCCATGCAAACGCTGCTTCAGGCGTTCTTCGCCGGTGTTGTCCATGGCGCTGGTCGGTTCGTCGAGCAACAGGATCGGCGGATCGAGCAACAAGGCGCGCGCCAGGGCGACGTTCTGCCGCTGCCCCCCCGAGAGGTTTTGTCCGCGCTCACCGACCTGCAGCTCATAACCTTGTGGATGCAGGCTGGCGAATTCATGCACGCCGGCCAGTTCGGCGGCCTGCAGCACCATCTCGTCGTCGACATAGCGCGCACCGGAAATCAGGTTGTCCCGCAGCGTGCCGGACAGCAACTGAATGTCCTGAGCGACATAACCGATGTTGTGGCGCACCTCGCTGACGTCGATCTGACGAATGTCCACGCCGTCGACCAGCAAAGAGCCTTCGTCCGGCTGATACAAGCCCACCAAGAGCTTGGCCAGCGAGCTCTTGCCCGAGCCGCTGCGGCCGATGATGCCGACCTTCTCGCCAGGGCGGATCACCAGATTGATGTTGCGCAGCGCCAGGTTCTGCTGGTTCGGATAAGTGAATTCGAGGTTGCGGAATTCCATCGCGCCTTGCAGTACCTGACGGCTGAGCGGACGCTCGTCGAAGTTGCGTTCCTGCGGCAACTCCATCATCTGGTCAACCGACACCATGGTCACTTTGGCTTGCTGATAACGGGTCAGCAGGCCGGACAATTGCGCCAATGGGCCCAGCGCACGGCCGCTGAGCATGTAGCACGCCACGAGGCCGCCCATGCTGAGGACGCCGTCCATGATCATGTAGACGCCGAAGCAGATCATCGCCACACCCGCCAGTTGCTGGATCAGCAGCGTGATGTTCATGGCCAGACCGGAAAGCACCTTGACGCGCAATTCGAGGCGGCTGAGCGTACCAATGGTGTGTTCCCACTGGTACTGACGCTCGCTCTCTGCATTGTTGACCTTCACCGCGTCGAGGCCGGCGAGGGTTTCGATCAGGCTCGACTGACGCTCGGCACCCAGCGCCATGGTGCGCTCAAGGGTGGACGTCAGCGGCTTTTGCAGGAAGTGACCAATCCCCAGTGCCAACGGGAAGGCAATGATCGGAATCCACACCAGATGCCCGCCCAGCAGCGCGATTACCAACAGGATAATCAGCGTAAACGGCAGGTCGATCAGGCTGGTCAGGGTCAGCGACGTGAGGAAGTCGCGCATGCCCTGAAACTCATGGATGTTCTGGGCGTAACTGCCGACCCGCGCCGGGCGGAACTTCATCGCCATGCCGACGATGCGCTCGAACAGCGTGGCGGAGATGATCAAGTCGGTTTTCTTGCCGGCCAGGTCCAGGCACAAACTGCGCAGGCCCTTGAGCAACAGATCGAAAATGAAAGCGCCGCAGATACCGGTCGCCAGCACCCACAGGGTTGCGGTGGCCTGGTTGGGCACGACGCGGTCATAGACGTTCATAACGAACAGAGGGGTGGCCAGCGCAATCAGGTTGATCACGAAGCTGGCGGCGATCGCGTCGACGTAAAGCCAGCGCGACAGCTTGAGGGTGTCTTTGAACCAGGAACGAGCGCGCGGAATAAGCGAGCCCTGGGTCACGTCAAATTTGTGTTGCGGTTGTGCGAAAAACACTCGGCCGCTGTAATCCTGCATCAGGGCCTGAGTTTCGATCAGCACTTCACCACCGTTGCTTTCGCTGATCAGCAGGCGGGCCGATTCACCCTCCCAACCCAGCAGCACGGCAGAGCGCCCTTCTTTCAAAAGGAGCAAGGCGGGCAAAGCGATTTCGGGAATGTGGGTGAGCTTGCGTTGCAGCAAGCGTCCCTGCAAGCCGGCCCGGGCAGCGGCGCGAGGCAGCAAATCCGGGCTCAGGCGTTGCTCGGGCAATGGCAGACCGGTGGTCAGCATCGCCCGGCTCGCCGGCTTGTGGTGCAGGGCACAGAGTGTCAACAGCCCGTCGAGTAAGGGGTCGTCGTGCTGGCTGCGTGGATCATGACCTAATTGAGCCGAAGGTAATTCCAAGTCCACGCTGACACTCTCTTTAACAGTTAAAAGAAGCTGACTCCGTCAAGAATCAGTTCATGCCCGGCAGCTGAACTGTCGGTTTCACATCGTTCTGCACAACCGATGCCATCGGCGCCACAACGCCCTGGCTTTTCAGCAGCGTGCCCATGTCCGCCTTGATGCGGTATTGGGTGTACGTCTGCAGGTTCTTCAGTTGCACCAGACGCTGTTGCGCGGTGAACAACTCGTTCTCGCTGTCGAGAAGGTCGAGCAGGGTACGCTCTCCCAGACTGAATTGCTGCTGGTATGAGGTACGCACGCTCGCGGCACGCTCGACGTACTGCTGAGCGATCGGCACCTGGGCGTTGGCGTTGTTGTAGGCGTTCCAGGCCAGGCCCAGTTCTTCGTTCAACTGACGCAGCGCGTTGTTGCGGATATCCAGTGCCTGGCTCGACAGGTACGACTTGGATTGCAGGTCAGCTTTGTTGCTACCACCTGCGTACAGGTTGAAGCGCATGCGAACCATGGCTTCCCAGCCATTGTTGTGGCCTTCGTCGCCGCCAATGTTGTTATCGGCATTGCGGCCCAGTTCTGCATCGAAACGTGGGTAGTAATTTGACTGGGCCGAGGTGTACTGCTTTTCAGCGGCGACGATGTCGGCTTCGGCCGAGCGCAGCACCGGGCTGTTTTCCAGCATCTGGCGGCGGGCTTCGTTCAAATCGGCAGGCATCATGGCGAATGGCGACGGCGCTTCAAGTTGGTCCGCTTCCAGACCAACGGCACTCAAGTAATTGGTTTGTGCGTCGGCCAGGTTGGTTTGTTCGGTAATCAGGTTGTTGCGCGCCTGTGCCAGACGGGCATCGGCCTGGTCCATGTCCGCCATACGGCCAACACCACGGGAAGTGCGCAACTTGATTTGGTCGTAAATACGTTCGTGGCTCTTCAGGTTTTCTTCGGCCAGCCGAACCATTTCACGTTGGGTCAATACATCCAGATAGACCTGTGCAACTGTCAACGCGGTACGTTCGGTTGTATTCAACAGCGAATACGCCCGGGAATTGGCGGTAGCTTGTTGACGCGCAACTTCGTTACTTGTTGCAAAACCATCAAACAGCATCTGTTGAAGACGGATTTGCGCCTCGCCGCGGTCCAGCGTCTGGTAATCGTGACGGCCGGTCGACGCGCGGGTGCTTGGCGTATCGGAACCGGCACGGCCGTAGCCCGCCGTCACGTCGACACGCGGCAGGTAGCCGCCTCTTGCAGCGCGCAGCGCGTAATCCTGGGCAATGCGGGCATTAATGCCGGCCTGCACCTCGGGATGTTCGTCCATGGCTTTTTGCATGGCGGACTGCAGGGTCTGGGCCTGAACGAAGCCGGCGCAAAGGATAAGGGGTACAGCAGTGAAGAGGTGCTTACGCATTTTGGTGATTTCCCGAGAACGTACTTGTTCAAAATGCAGCAATACACACTGCCGCATCGTAAAAATGGCCATTGAAGTGATCGTTTCGAGAGTGTTCTGAAGGGCGCTGGGGATCACACTGCAGAAATACGCGATCTCATCAAATATCAATGTGACATTACGGATGCGATTGTTTAGGATGTCGCCGAATAGGTCAATACTTTGGCAGAAAGTTAATTCCTGTGCCGGCCTGCTGTTAATAAATTGACGCCAGATTACGAGCAACTTAGAAAGTTCCCTAACTTGTTATCTGGTATCGAAACAAATGCGAATCTATACGTATTCCAGTATGAAGCGGCGTTAGTTAAGCCGGTCGGCATGATGGATACCAACTGAACGGTAATCTCGGAGAGTCACCCCCATGAGCAGTGTTGTTGCCATCGTCAAAAGCATTGTTGGCCAGGTAGTCGCAGTTTCCCCGGAAGGGATTCGTCGTGTGCTGATCGAGGGTGACCGGCTGTTCACCGGCGAGCAGGTCCTGACAGGCCCGGGAGGCGCGGTCACGCTGCAGCTTCCTGATGGCCGTCAATTGGACATGGGCCGTGACAGCCAGTGGAGCGCCGACGCCCCGACGTCGACCACTAACCTCGCCGAAGCCACTGCCCAGGCAGCACCGTCCGTTGCGGAACTGCAGCAAGCCATTGCGGCTGGCGCCGACCCAACCAAAGACCTCGAAGCCACTGCGGCGGGCCCGCAGGCAGCGCCCGGTGATGGCGGCAACGCCGGCGGCGGCCACAGCGTCGTGATGCTGACCGAGACCGCTGGGCAGGTTGACCCGACCATCGGCTTCCCGACCAACGGTCTGGGCACCACCACCACGCCTCCACCGACACTGGTGAATGGCCTGGCCATCGATAACGGCAATGGCAATGGTAACGGGGGGACGCCAACGCCTAGCGGCACCTTGTCCCTGAGCGCTACCCCGACGCTGACCGAAGCAGGCGGCGCGCTGGTCTTCACCGCGAACCTGACCCAGGCACCGCTGAGCGACCTGACAGTTAACCTGTCCAACGGCGCAAGCATCATCATCCGCGCAGGCGACACCTCGGGCACCACCACCGTTCAGGTGCCGAACACCAACACGCCGTATATCGACCCGTCCGTCATCAGCACCACCATCACCGGCACCACCGGCGGTGGCGGTCTGGTAGTGACGACCGACCCGACTCCGGCGGTGACCACCATCACCGACACCATCGACACGACCATCGCCAGCATCACCGGCAGCCAGTCTGTGGTTGAAGGCGAACCCGCCACGTACACCATCACCCTGAGCAACCCGGCGCAGACCGAAGTCACGATCAACCTGACCTACAGCGGCACCGCGACCGACGGCAGCGATTACACGCAAGTGGTCAGCGTGAAGATCCCGGCCAACAGCAGCAGCGTCACGTTTGATCTGAACACGCTGAATGACACCATCCCGGAAGGCGTTGAAAACGTCACCGTGGCCATCGGCGCGATCACTGGCGGCAACTTCGAGAATGTCGTCGCCAGCACCACCAATGGCAGCGTCACTACTACCATCATCGACAACGACTCCCTGCCAGTCGTCGACGGCAATGGCAACGGCAACGGCGTCAACAGCGAAACCACCTTCACCGAAGGCCAGGCTGGCGTATCGATCGCCGACCAGTTGACCATCACCGATGCCGACAGCCCGAACCTGCAAAGCGCACGCGTCACCCTGACCAACCCTCAGGACACTGACACGCTGGTCGTGGGCAGCCCGAATGCGAACATCGCGGTCAGCACCGCCACCGTCAATGGTCAGATTGTTCTGACCCTGACCGGCGCTGCCACCGCTGCCGAATACGAAGCCGTGATCAAGTCGATCACCTTCCAGAACAGCAGCCAGGACCCAAGCGTCGCTGACCGTACCATCACCATCACCGTCAACGATGGCCAGAACGACTCCGTGCCGGTCACCGGCATCGTGCACGTCGTAGCGGTCAACGACGCCCCGACTGTTTCGTTCACCAGCACCGAGTACACCGAGAACGGCGCGGCTCAGGCTCTGGTTGGCAACCTGCAGATTGGCGATGTCGATGGCGGTCAGTTGAGCGGCGCGAAAATCACCGTGACCGGTGTTCAGGCCGAAGACCTGTTTGCGTCGCCTGCGTTCCAGGGCAGCAACACCGGTACCACCGCTTCCGGCATCAGCTACACGCTGGGCAACGACGCCAACGGCAACGTGGTCATTCAGTTAAGCGGCAATGCGTCGATCGCCGACTACACCGCGCTGATCAGCTCAATCACTTACGCCAACAACAGCGACAACCCGAATACCACACCGCGCGGTGTTACGGTTGCAGTGACTGACGTTGACACCCACGGCACCGCCAACTTGACGGGAAGCGCCACGGGCCAAGTCGGCATCACCCCGGTAAACGATGCTCCGGGGGTAACCGACGCAGCAGGCAGAGGCGACGAAGACACCACCATCGCTGTAAAACTGTCCGGCACTGATGTGGACGGCACCATCGATCACTTCAACCTGGTGAGCCTGGCCGCCAACGGCACTTTCTACGCCGACGCTGCCGGTACTCAGGCGCTGACCGACCTCAGCAACATCGCCGCCACCGCCAACAGCGCAACGATCTACTTCAAGCCGAACGCCAACTGGGCGGGCGACACCAACTTCACCTATACCGCAGTCGACAATCAGGGCCTGGCAGCCGGCACGCCTGCAAACGGCGTCATCAACGTCACGCCAGTGGCCGATGCCCCGACCGTCAACGTCATCAACGCCCAGGGCGCTGAAGACACGCCGATCAAGCTGAATCTGAGCACCGCGCTGGTCGACACCGACGGCTCTGAATCCCTGTTCCCGCTCGTGGTGTCCGGCATCCCGGTCGGTGGCGTGCTGACCGACGGCGTCAACAGCTACACCTCGATCGCGACAGGCGACGGTGCTGTTTATATCGACGGCTGGAACCTGAACAACCTGACCTTTCAGGCGCCACTGAACTTCAACGGCTCGATCACCCTGCAAGTGAGTTCGACATCGACTGAAGGCGCCAACAAGGACTCGGCGACCACCACGCTGCCGTTGATCGTCACCGTGACGCCAGTGAACGACGCGCCAACCATCAGCTTCACCAACCCTGATTACGTCGAGAACGGCGCGGCTCAGCCGCTGGTCAGCAACCTGCAGATCGGCGATGTCGACAGCAACCAACTGAGCAGCGCGAAAATCACCCTGACGGGTATTCAGGCTGAAGACCTGATCGTTTCCCCGTACTACACCGATGCCAACGGTGGGACCAGTGGCACCACCACGCTGGGTATCAGTTACAGCCTGAGCAACGACGCCAACGGCAATATCGTGATCGATTTGACCGGCAACGCGACGATTGCCGACTACACCACGCTGATCAACTCGATCACCTACGCCAACAGCAGCGACAACCCGATCACCACCCCGCGCGGCGTGACGATTGAGGTCACCGACGTTGATGCCAATGGCACCAATAACCTGTCGGGCAGCGCCACGGGTCAGATCGGCATCACGCCGGTCAACGACGCTCCGACGGTGGAAAACACCGCAGGCAACGGTAAAGAAGACACGGCCATTGCCGTCAAGCTCACCGGCAGTGACGTAGATGGCACCATCGATCACTTCAACCTGTTGTCCATGGCCAGCAACGGCAAGTTTTACGCTGACGCAGCCGGTACTCAGGAGCTGACCAACCTCAGCAATATCGCCGCCACCAACAACAGCGCGACGATTTACTTCAAGCCGACCGAAAACTGGGCAGGTGTCACCAGCGATTTCAGCTACACCGCTGTCGACAACCAGGGTCTGGCCAGCACACCGGCAACCGGAAACATCAGCGTCACGCCGGTGGCCGATGCCCCGATCGTCAACGTCGCCAACACCCAAGGCGCTGAAGACACCGCCATCAAGCTGGACCTGAGCACCGCACTGGTCGATACCGACGGCTCCGAGTCCCTGGGTCAACTGGTTGTTTCCGCCATTCCGATCGGCGCCACCTTGACCGACGGCACCACCAGCTACACGTCGATCAGCACAGGCGACAGCGAGGTCTGGATCACCGGCTGGGATCTTTCCAAGCTGACCATCACCCCGCCGAAAGACTTCAATGGTTCGTTCACCCTGCTAGTGAGCTCGACGTCGATCGAAGGCGCCAACAAAGACTCCGCAACGACGACCAAGCCACTGACGGTCAGCGTCACGCCTGTGAACGACGCGCCTGTCGTCAGCTTCGACAGCATCAGCTACACCGAAAGCGGCGCGCCAATGGCAATCGCCAGCAACTTCAGCGTCACCGACGTCGACAGCAAAGAGCTGAGCAGCGCGAAGATCACGCTGACCGGCATTCAGGCCGAAGACCTGGTCGTGTCCCAGTACTACAAAGGCGCTAACACGGGCCTCACCGACCTGGGCATCACCTACAGCCTGAGCAACGACGCCAAAGGCAATATCGTTATCGACCTGACCGGCAGGGCTTCGGTTGCCGATTACGAAACCCTGATCAAGTCGATCACTTTCGCAGACGACAGCAAAAACCCGAGCCTTACCCCACGCAGCGTCAACATCACGGTCACCGACGTCGACAGTGATACCAGCGGGACCAACAACCTGACCGGGGCCCACAGCGGGCAGGTCAACATGGTGGCGGTCAACGATGCCCCGGTCGTCAACTTCGACAGCATCAGCTACACCGAAAACAAAGCCGGCACGCCGACCGCCATCGTCAAGAACTTCAGCATCAGCGACGTCGACAGCAGCCAGCTGACCAGCGCGAAAATCACGCTGACCGGTATTCAGGCTGAAGACCTGATCGTGTCCAAGTACTACAAGGGCGGCACCGACGGCACCACTTCACTGGGCATCAAATATGCCCTGAGCACTGACGCCGCCGGCAACATCGTCATCGACCTGACCGGCAAGGCTTCGGTTGCCAGCTATGAAACCCTTATCAAGTCGATCACCTACGCCGACAACAGCAACAACCCGGTCACTGCGCCACGCGGTGTGACCATCGCTGTGACGGACGCGGATGCCAACGGCACCAACAACCAGACCGGCTCCCACGACGGCCAGATCGAAGTGGTGGCCGTCAACAACGCTCCGGTCGTCAAGTTCGACAGCATCACTTACACCGAAAACGATGCGGCAACGCCGACGGCGATCGTCAAGAACTTCAGCATCACTGACGTCGACAGCGACCAGCTGACCAGCGCGAAGATCACGCTGACCGGCATTCAGGCTGAAGACCTGATCGTTTCCAAGTACTACAAAGATGGCACCAGTGGCGACGCGGGCCTGGGCATCAAATACAGCCTGAGCAACGACGCCGATGGGCGTATCTTCATCGACCTGACCGGCAAGGCTTCGGTTGCCGATTACGAGGCCGTGATCAAGTCGATCACTTACGCAGACGCCAGCCAGAACCCGGTCACGACACCACGCGGCGTGACCATCTCGGTGACTGACGCGGACGCCCACGGCACCAACAACGTGTCCGGCAGCCACAGCGGCCAGATCACGGTCATCGCGGTCAACGATGCGCCGGAGGTCAGCAACACCTCGGCCACGGGCAATGAAGACACCCTGATCACCGTCAAACTGACGGGCTCTGACGTAGACGGCACCATTGACCACTTCAGCCTGGTCAAAACGCCTGTCAACGGCACGTTCTACACCGACGCTGCCGGCACCCAGCCGTTGACCGACTTGAACAACATCGCCGCGACCAACAATGGCGCGACGATCTACTTCAAGCCGGACGCCAACTGGGCGGGTGAAAACACCTTCACCTACACCGCGGTCGACAACCAGAAGCTGCCAGCCGGCGATCTGGCCACAGGCACGATCAACGTCACGCCAGTGGCAGATGCGCCAATCGTCACCGTCATCAACGCCGAAGGCAACGAAGACACGGCCATCAAGCTGACCGTGAGCACTGCATTGGCCGACACCGATGGCTCGGAAAAACTGAGCCCTGTCACTGTCGCCGGGATCCCGGTGGGCGCCGTGCTGACTGATGGCTCGCACAGCTACACCTCCGAGAAGGATGGCGACGGCACCGTCGTGCTCAAGGATTGGGACCTGACCAAGCTGACCATCACCCCACCGGGCGATTACAACGGCCCGATCAATTTGCAGGTGAGCGTAACGTCGACAGAGTCCAACGATCTGAAGGCGACCACGGTCGAGACCCTGAAAATCACTGTGAACTCGGTCAACGATGCACCGCTGGTCCAGACCGCATCGGGCCAGGGCGACGAAGGCACTGTCATTGCCGTCAAGCTGACGGGCTATGACGTCGACGGCACCATTGACCACTTCAGCCTGGTCAACACGCCTGCCCACGGCACGTTCTACTCCGACGCAGCCGGCACTCAGCCGCTGGCCAACTTGAACGACATCACCGCCACCAACAACGGCGCGACGATCTACTTCAAGCCGGACGCCAACTGGAATGGCACCACGCCATTCGCCTACACCGCTGTCGATAATCAGGGCCTGGCGTCCACTACCCCGGCAACCGGCAGCATCACCGTCGCCCCGGTCAACGATGCGCCTGTCGTCAACTTCGGCAGCATCACCTACACCGAAAACGGTGTGGCGACTCCGATCGTCAAAGACTTCAGCATCACCGACGTCGACAGCACCGAGCTGACCAGCGCGAAGATCACGCTGACCGGCATTCAGGCTGAAGACCTGATCGTCTCTCAGTACTACAAAGACGGCACATCTGGCGATACGAGCCTGGGCATCAAGTACACGCTGAGCAACGACGCCGACGGCACTATCTACATCGATCTGACCGGCAAGGCTTCGGTTGCCAATTACGAAACCCTGATCAATTCGATCACCTACGCCGACAGCAGCAACAACCCGGTCACCACGCCACGCGGCGTGACCATTGCGGTCACCGACGCAGATGCCAACGGCACCAACAACCTGACCGTGGTCCACGGCAGCGCGATCAATGTGATCTCGGTCAACGACGCTCCGGTCACCAAGCCTGCAACGGCCACCGGCAACGAAGACAGCATCATCGCCGTCAAGCTGACGGGCACCGACGTCGATGGCAACGTCGACCACTTCACCCTGGCCAGCAACAAGGGCACGCACGGTACGTTCTACGCCGATGCTCAAGCGACTCAGGTGCTGAACGGCAGCAGCCTCATCAACGCGACCAACAACAGTGCAACCGTGTACTTCAAGCCGGAAAGTAACTGGAGCGGTGATGCCACGTTCACTTACACCGCGGTGGATAACCAGGGTAAGGCTGACAGCACACCAGCCAACGGCACCATCAATGTCGCGCCGGTCAACGACACGCCAGTCGTCAACTTCGGCAGCATCACGTACACCGAAAACGGCACAGCGACGCCAATCGTCAAGAACTTCAGCATCACCGACGTCGACAGCAAAGAGCTGACCAGCGCGAAGATCACGCTGACCGGCATTCAGGCTGAGGACCTGATCGTTTCCAAGTACTACAAAGACACCAACAACGGCGACACAGGCCTGGGGATCAAATACAGCCTCAGCAACGACGCTGATGGCCATATCTTCATCAACCTGACCGGCAAGGCGTCTATTGCCGACTACGAAGCCGTGATCAAGTCGATCACCTACGCCAACAGCAGTGAAAACCCAAGCACTGCGGCGCGTAACGTGACCATTGCGGTGACTGACGCGGATGCCAACGGCAGCAACAACCTGACCGTCGTCCACGACAGCCAGATCAACGTGATTGCCGTGAACGACGCGCCGGTCATTGGGCATGTTGGCAATGGCAAAGACTTCGGCAACACCTGGAACGAAACCCTGGTCGGCGGCGATGTCAAAGCTGCAGGTAAAGGTCCGGGCAAGATTGCGGCCGACTTCACCTTAAATGACGCTGACACCCCGACCCTGCAAAGCGCTACGGTCACGCTGACCAACTACAAGGCGGGCGATCTGCTGGCCATCGGTGACACCGCAGGGCTGAATTACACCCTGACCGACGTCATGACCAATAACGTTGTGACCGGCAAGGTCATCACGTTCGCTGGGGGCACTGCTGCGCAGTACCAGACCGCGATTTCGTCGATCACCTTCGACAGCACGTCTCACGACCCTGTCAAAGACGACCGCATCATCAACATCAGCGTCAACGACGGCAGCGCCAGCAACAACATCGCCAGCACCACGTCGACGATCCACATCACGACGGTCAACGATGTACCGGTGGCCGATGCCACCACCGCCAAAGGCATCGAAGACAACGCGCCAATCGCCGTGAACCTCAGCGCGACCGACGTAGACAGCAAAATCGACCACTTCAACCTGGTGGACATGGCTGCACACGGCACGTTCTACGCCGATGCTGCGGGCAAGGTCGCACTGACCAGCCTGAGCAACATCGCCGCCATCGGCAACGCTGCGACCGTGTACTTCAAGCCGGCCGCAGATTGGGCGGGCATCACCAAGTTCACCTATCAGGCAGTCGATGATCAGGGCTTGGCCAGCGCGGTTAAAGCAACTGGCACGATCAGCATTTCGCCGGTTGCCGATAAGCCAGTGGTCACGCTGGGCGAAGGCGCAGTCGTGACGCACGGCCTGACGAAGGATGTGTATGTTGGCACCCTGGACTTGGGCACCAATGGTCAGGGCGCGAGCGAGTCGGCCCTCAAGGCGGGTTTCAACAGCGCTGGTGCGCCGACCACTCACAGCTTCGCTACAGGTGCAGCGGACTCCTCGATTGCCGCAGGCACCGGGACCAAGCTGTCCGGCCTGATCTTCATGGAAGCCGGACACACCTACACCTTCGGCGGTAATGCGGACGACAGTCTGCTCATCACCGTGGGCGGCCAGACGGCGGCAACCGCGACATGGGGCGCGGGCAGCAAGATTTCGGGCGCGGGCTTCACACCTACCGCGTCGGGCTACTACACCCTGGACGTCTATCACTACAACCAAGCCGGGCCGGGCAACTACAACATCACGCTGTTGGACGCCTCCAAATCCGGCTCTGTGGCAGTCGCTTTGGACAGCACCAACACGACGCTTTACGCGTCGGTCGATGACCTGAAGGCTGCCAACCCGAACATCTCGTCGCTGCAAGAAGGCACGGCCGGCAGTGGTGAGGGTTACTACTCAGCCTACGAACTGAACCACGGCACTGAAGGCAACGCGATCAAGCTCAGCTCGGTCAAAGTGATGTTCGGTGACAGCCTCGACGGTTCCGAGACGCACGTGATCAAGGCCACCGGCGCGCCGGCAGGCTCGACTCTGACTGACGCCGCAGGCCACACGGCCACCGTGACGAACGTGAGCGAAGGGGTCGATGTCAGCACGTTCGACCTGTCGACGCTGAGCATCACCACGCCTGGCTTCAACGGCAAGTTCAACCTGACCATCACCGCCACCGCAACCGAAGCGGACGTGGACGGCGTGGCTACCAGCGTGAAGAGCGCCACCGACACGAAGGTCATCGCCGTCAACGTCGAAGCGCAGACTTACACTTCAATCGAAGGTCTGGCTGGCACCGACCCGACGCCGGTGAACGGCACCTTGGGTGGCGACATCATCGTCGGCGACGTCAGCGGCACGACCATCGTGCAGGGCAAGAGCTACAACATCGCCTTCATCGTTGACAGCTCGGGCAGCATGGGCAAAAACCTCGACACGGCGAAGACTCAGCTGCAGTCGGTCTTCGAGAAACTGGCGAACGGTGCCCAGACGGCCAACGCCGGCAAGGTCAACGTGCTGCTGGTGGATTTCGACACCAACGTGCGCTCACAGGTGGCGGTGGACATGTCTGACAAGGCTGCGGCCATGAAGACCTTGACCGCAGCGCTGGCCGGCATGACCTCGGGCGGTACCACCAACTACGAAGACCCGTTCAAGACCACGGCAAACTGGTTCGCCGGCTTGAACAGCAGCAACCCGACGGGTGAGAACCGCACCTATTTCATCACCGACGGCGAGCCTAACGTTTACCAGAACACCAGCACGGTGCTGGGCAACGTGAATGGCTCCGATGTCACCGTGGCGATGGCGCTGGCGAGCTGGACACAGGCGCACACCTTCAGCGTCAATGGCAAAGAGGCCATTGACTCCAAAGGCAACGTCTTCACCTACGCGGCTGACGGAACCAAGCAACAGGTCGGTACGCTTTCCAGCCATGCCGACGGCAAGGGCGGGTTTGAATACAGCCTGACGTCTCCCGAGATGAACGGCAGCCAGAAGGTGATCGCTGATGCGGACACCGGCTACGCCCTGCTGTTGAAGCAGTCGCCAACCATCGAAGCGATCGGCCTGGGCTCGGGCGTGAAGACGGCCACCCTGGACCGCTACGACAGCGACCACCATTCGTTGAACAACGTCAACGCTGACGACCTGGCGAAAGCGGTACTGGGCGACCAGAAAGCCATCGCGCCGGGCAGCGACACCCTCAACGGTGGCGACGGCAATGACATCCTGTTCGGTGATCTGATCACCTTCAACACACAGGGCGGCACCACGGCGCTGAAGGCTTTCGCTGCCGATACGCTGCACGTCAACGTGTCGACCATCGATGACAAGACGCTGCATTCGTTCGTGACCAACCACCTCGATCAGGTGGCTGACCTGGCTGCCAAGTCGTCCACCTCGCTGGACGGCAACGACACCCTGCTGGGCGGCAATGGCAATGACATCCTGTTTGGTCAGGGTGGCAATGACGTGCTCGTCGGCGGCAAAGGCAATGACATCCTCTTCGGCGGCGCCGGTGCGGACACGTTTACCTGGAAAGCCGGCGACACCAACAGCGGTGGCTTTGACGTGATCAAGGACTTCAACAAGGACGCTGGCGACCGCATTGACCTGCGTGACCTGCTGCAAGGTGAAGACACCGACACCCTCAGCAAGTACCTGCAAGTCAGCAACGATGGCCATGACACCATCCTGCAGGTCAGCACCACCGGGCAGTTCGCGTCCAACGTCACTGCGGCCGCCGCGGCGACCACGGCCGATGTGCACATCAAGGTGGAAGGCGTGACCTGGAGCAATGCCATGGTCAACTCGCTGGTGAGCGGTGCGGACCCGACCATCAAAGTCGATCACCACTGATAGCTGCGTCGCGAGAGCTGTTGTACTGTGCTGGCGACCGTCTTTGACGGTCGCCAGTTCGGTTAGTCCCTGAGGAATGAGCCATGTTTTACGTTCAGCGCGATGCCGACGGAACGCTAGTTCGCGTGGAAGCAACGGCCTTTGCCGAAGCGAGCGAGCAACTGCCGCCGGATGATCATCAGGTGCAAGCCTGGTTTGCCAATGAAGTGGTAGAGAAGAGCCTGATTCAGCTCAAGTCCAGTGACATGGACATGATCCGGGTACTCGATGACTTGATTCAGGTCCTGACGAGCAAAGGCATCCTCAACATCACCGACCTCCCCGCCGCCGCACAGGCAAAACTGATGGACCGTACCCAGGCCCGGGAAACACTCGGCGGCCTGAGCGACCTGATCAATGACGACGAACAACGTCTGATCTGAAGGCCCTCGCTCCACCCCACGCAGCAACGACACGCCTGCCCGATTCCGGGCAAGCCCGTGTTCGCGTCCGCGTGCGCTCGAACAAGCCAGCGCCACCTATAGGAGCGCGCTTGCCCGCGAAAGCATTCTCCAAAACGCCGACAGCCGCGCCTGACACCCCACACATCCAACAACCCACACAAAATCCGTAGGAGCCGGCTTGCTGGCGAACGCGCCCTTCCAGCTGATAAAAGATGCACTGACACACCGCAATCACGGGCACGGTGAAGATATGCATCGGATATACCGGCCTCTTCGCGAGCAAGCTCACTCCTACAGGAATGGGGTTTGCTGCGCGACAGCGCAGCGTCTGGACGACGACGGAATTCCTACAATTCACGCGCCGCGCAAAACCGCGTCAAGGCAAATCCCCTGTAGGAGCAATCGGAGGTTACGACGGTCGCGAAGACGCCTGACACCCCGCACATCCAAAACCCCACACAAATCCGTAGGAGCCGGCTTGCTGGCGAACGCGTCCAGTCAGTTGATATCAATGTCGCGGACCCACCGCAATCGCGAGCAAGCTCACTCCCACAGGAACGGCGTTTGCTGCGCGACAGCGCAGCGTCTGGACGACGAGGGAATTCCTACAATTCACGCGCCGCGCAAAACCGCGTCAAGGCAAATCCCCTGTAGGAGCAATCGGAGGTTACGACGGTCGCGAAGACGCCTGACACCCCGCACATCCAAAACCCACACATAATTCGTAGGAGCCGGCTTGCTGGCGAACGCGACCTTTCAGCAGACGAAAGATGCACTGACCCACCGCAATCGCGAGCGAGCTCACTCCCACGATTCGAGCATCTGCCAGCACTCTCTAGCAGCACACGGCAGAGGTAGAGGCGTGGCTTTGCCCCGCGATCTGGCGCGAAGCGGCAGCCCCGGAGATTGGAACAGCCGCGACAGATCAGTACTGCTTGCGGCGCACCTTGATGTTTCCCATCTGGTATTGCTGATACCCCGTATACGGCAGCACCACGGTATCGGCGACCGCGGAAAGGGCCATGTCCAGTGCGATGGTGGCCGCAGACCAATGCGGCCCGGAAACCGGCGGCGCGTCTAACGTGCAGAATTGATAAACCGCGCCGCTGTAGGCGCGAGGTATGGATTGGCAACTGGAACTGTGCCGCGCCAATGTATCTGCCGCCCCCTTTTCATCGTTGAGGGTTTTGATGGTGCCGCAACCTGAAAGGGTTGCCATCAGTACTGCTGCAGTCCATAGCTTCATGTAAGTGTCTCCATTTGTTAATCATGTCTAGCACAAGGGATAAATCGGCCAGCGTTACTGCATCTCACCCGCAGGCGCATGCCTCAACCGATCACTTCCAAGGCGCAGGATCGCCAAACAACCGTCCTTGCACCCCTTCAATCCCCATCTCGACAATCACCCGGCGCTCGCCTTCGGTCTCGACCCGTTCCGCAATCAACGGCAGATCAATACTGTGCGCCGCGCGCTGGACCGCTTCGATGAACAACCGCTTGTGGCTTTCCTCATCAATCGCGCGGATGTAACCGCCATCGATCTTCAGATACGCCAGGCCCAGATGCGCCAGGTTGCCGATCATGCTGAAACGCCCGCCGAAGCGCTGCAGCGCCAAGGAATACCCGGCCTCTTGCAGACGTCGGGTCAGCTTCTCCAGCACCGCCTGCTCGGGCACTTGCTCCTCGCCGATCTCCAGCGTCAGGCGCGGGCCCAGTTTGGGGTGCTGACGCAGCGCCGCGAACACCTCGTTCATCGCCGCCGCATCGTTAAGCGTGGCCGCCGACAGGTTCAGCGCCAACCGCTCGTTGTGAGTACCCAGATGCGCCAGCACCTCCCGCAGCATCAGCAGATCCAGACGGCTCGACCAGCCGAAGCGCTCCAGCCACGGCAGAAAACGCCCCGCCGGAATCGTCACGCCGTCCGCATCGACCAGCCGTGACAAGACCTTGTAATGCAACACGGTCGTCCCGTCGCCAGACGCAACCACCGGCTGAAAGAACAGCTGAAAACGCCCATGGGCCAGCGCCCGGTCCAGCGTCCTGTGCCACTCATGCTGATCCTCTCCCAGATCACCAATCGCCCCGCGCTCGATGCAGTACCAAGACTGCTCGCCGCCGCTTTCGGCCTGAGACAACGCCTGATCCGCCAACGCCAGCAAGGTCAGCGACGCATCGCCCGGGCTGTACGGCGCCAGGCCCATGTGCGCGACAGGCGAGACATCCGAAGCGCCAGTGGCCTCAAGACTCTGCAGCGCCGCCTCCAGGTTCTGCACCCACTGCACGGCCTCGTGGTGGACCATGCCCGGCGCCAGCACCGCAAACTCACCGCCACGGCTGCGGCTGATCAGATTGCGGGTTTCGGGATACTTCTCGCAGTGACGCACCAGCTGCTCGGCCACCGCCACCAGCAGCGCGTCGGTGCGCTTGCCACCCAGACGCTGGTTCAGCCCGGCCAGGTCCTTGACCCGCAACAGCATCAGGTACCCCGCGCGCCCGTCCTCCAGATGGCTGACGTGCGCGTTGAGCTGCATATCGAAATAACGACGGTTCGACAGCCCGGTCAGGCTGTCCTGATACGACTCGATGCGCAGCTTTTCACTGCGCTCGGTGCTCTCCTGAAACAGTGCCTTGAGTTTCTCGACCATCTGGTTCATCGCCTGCACCACCCGCCGCAGCTCAGGCGTGCGCGGCAGCTCGGGCAGCGTCAGAAACTCGCGACGACCAATCGCCTGGGATTGCGCCACCATGTAGTCCAGCGGCTTGAGCTGACGACGCAACAGCATCGCTCCCAGAATCGCACTGACCACGCCGCACACCAGCAGCCAACCCAGGCTGCCCAGCGCGCTTTGCCACAACTTGGCCAACGCGAACATCGGATGGCTCACCACCTCGACCCGCGCGGTCTGCTGCCAGCCACGGCTGACAATCCCCTCGCCGCCCGCTGGCTCCAGGCCGATCGCGTTGATGAACCACTGTGGCACGCCCTGATTGTCCGGCGTCGCACTGCGCTCGACGATCGCGTCGCCGCTCGCCAGATCCACCACCCGGATGCTCGCGTAATAACCGCTGTCGAAGATCGACGACACCAGCAGCTCGACCATCGCCGGATCGTCGATGTTGGACGTCAGCGACAACGCCAGCGAAGTCGCGGCGTCCTGAGCGTGCGAGCGCAACTGATTGACGTACTGCGCCCGCGAGCTTTCGAGGCTGACGACAAAACTCCCCGCAAAGGCGACCACCAAAAACAGACAGATTGCGATCAACAGCTGTTTGAACAGAGACATCAGTACTCCTAATTCTCGGGCTCGGCGGGGAAGCCTTCGGCGGTCATTTTTTTCAGCACGTCCTGCCATCGGGACAGACGCTTGGTGTCGCTCACTTTCTTGTTGCCCTGCGCGCCGGGCAACCAAAGCCCTTCTGCGTTGAAGGCATACACCGGCAACAGGTCCGTGCGTACGCTGGCGGGTTTGATGTCATCGATCAGGCTGTCGAGCACCAACGGCATCGCGTTGGGGGTCGAGTAATAGGTCAGCACCATGTGCGCGCGATTCAGGCGCAGCGCCTTGACGTAGGTGATCAGCAGCTTCTCGCTCGGCACCCCCAGACGGCGAAGGCTGAAATACTTGGCGATCGCGTAATCCTCACAATCCCCCGCGCCCTTGATCAGCGACTCGACCGGCGTGGCCCAATAATCGACCTCATGCCACAGGTCGATGTCCTCGGCGTAACGCATCTGCTTGTTGAAGAACAGGTTCACGACCTTGAGCTTGTCCAGCTCGCTGACCTGCTTCTCGGTCGCCAGCAGGTTCTGCCAGGCATCGATGCGCTGACGCCCTGCCCCCAACGGCCCATATAACGCTTCGGCACGCCGGCTGATCAGGGAAAAATCCCAATCCGCGTGCAAATAGCTCACACACGCCGTGCACGTCAGTGCAAGCGCCAGCAGCAGCCATATTCCAGGGCGCTTTTGAGCCGGGCGTGTCGCCAATTTGTCTAGTCCATCAGGCAATGGATAACGGAAAGCGATGGTGAGGGGTTGGGTCGGGAAACGCAATGGCGCGATGAGATCACGCACGGAAGGAAATGCCCGAAAAGCCCACTCATGATAGGCTCGCGGCCTTTCATTTCATGACTGCCGGGTGGGTTTGGAAACGCGTATGGATATTGGTTTTAGCTGCACCGTGTGGGCTGGATGTGAACGTGCCGGGCATCTGGATGGCATTGGCGTCTACACGCGGTCCCTGTGGCAGGCGATGGAAGCGCTCAAGCCGAGCGAAGAACCCGACATCACTATCAAGCCATACGCGTTCGGTCGCCATTTGCCCAAACTCGCCTGCGGCGTACCCAAGACACTTTCAACCGACTTCCGCATTCAGGTGCTGTCCAGCGGCGTTCTCAAACTGCCGCTGCCCAACTCCGCCGCCATTGCCCGCGACGTCAACATTGTCCACGCCACCGATCATCAGATCCCGAGGATCAAGGGCGTGCCTGTGGTTGCCACGGTCATGGACGCCATTCCGTTGATTCACCCGGAGTGGATCAGGCAAAACCTCAAGACCCTCAAAGGTTGGCTCTTCGCGAGAAGCGTTCATAGCGCTGATCACCTGATCACCATCTCCGAACACAGCAAACAGGACCTGGTCACGCACATGGGGATTGCCCCCGAAAAGATCAGCGTGACGCCGCTGGGCGTAGACCCGATTTACTTCGAGCGCATTCCTCAGCAGACCCGCGACGCAATACTGGAAAAGCATCGTCTGAAACCCGGCTTCTTCCTTTTCATTGGCACCCTGCAACCTCGCAAGAATCTGCCCAAGGTGCTGGAGGCGTTCAACCTGTTGCCCGAGGCGGTACGCAAGCAACACCCACTGATCGTTGTGGGTCGCGACGGCTGGGCCAACGAAGAGCTTATTCCGCAGCTCAAGGCACTGGAAGAACGCGGCGAAGGGCGTTGGCTGAGTTACCTGCCGCAGTCCGACGTCTTCGCACTGCTGCAAAGCGCCGGCGCGCTGGTCTTCGCTTCTTTATATGAAGGCTTTGGCCTGCCGGTTATCGAAGCATTCGCTGCCAAGTGCCCGGTCATCGCCTCCAACACAACCTCGCTGCCTGAAGTCACCGGCAATGCCGCCTGGGCGGTCGACCCGCTGGACCCCGCAAGCATTTCGCGGGCCATGCTCGACGTATTGAGCAACGACGCGCTCCGAGCAGAACGCATCGAGTTGGGCCTCGAGCGCGCGCTTCGCTTCACATGGGAGGAATGCGCCCGGCAAACGCTGGCGGTGTACCGCAAGGTGCTGGCGGCACACTCGCAAGCGTGATCGGCTTCCGGCTACTTCGGCGCTGCGTTGTTCAGGTCTTTTAGCGCTTCGGAGTCGTCGCCACCGAGCCACACGTTGACGCTGGCAACGCTTTCCTGCGAGAGCTTGCCCGCCCAACGATTGAGGATGAACAAGTTGGTGATGAAGTCGTACTGCGATTTCAACAGCTCGCCTCGCGCCTTGAATTCGTTCTGCACCGCCGTCAGCACATCAACCGCGTTGACCACACCGTAGGCAAAGGCCTTTTGCGCGGCGATGCTCGATTGCTTGGCGGAGGACAGCGCGTTCTGCCCGGCGCGGATCTTGTCCACGGCCGATTGAGCGGTGAGATAAGCGTTGGTGGTTTCCTTCACCACCTGCCTGCGCACACCTTCCAGGTCCTGCTCGGCGGCGTATTGCTCGTCATACAGCCCGCTGACCCGCGCCGACGTTGAGCCGCCGCTGTAGATCGGCACTTTCAGGCCGATGGTCGCAACGTAGCTGTCACTGCGCGGCGTCAGGGTGTTGTCGTAACCGACGTCACTCTGCGAAGCGCCGAGGTTGAAACTCAGCGATGGATAATGCCCGCCCTTGCCTTCGCGTATGGCGGCATCGGCCGCCGCCAGGTTGCTTTCGTAGGCCTTGAGCCGAGGGTTGCTATCGAGGGCCTGAGCGATCCAGGCATCGAGCGCCAGCGTCGGTGCTTCAAGGGCAATGTCGTTGCGGATGCGGCTCAAGCGATCGTTGATCGGGCGGCCAACAATCTCGGACAGACCTTCCCGCGACAGCCGAACTTGATTGCGCGCCTCGATTTCCTGCGCAATCAACAGGTCGACCCGCGCCTTGAGGTCCAGCATGTCGGTGATCTTGGCCATCTGCTTGGCGTAGAGCGCATTGATGCGGTCAAGACTGCCCTGGGTGGCACGCCGCTCGGCGACCACCAGCTCCAGTGCGTCGTCAGCGGCCAGCGCGGCGAAGTAACGCTTGGCCAAGTCCACCGTCGCTTCGGCTTGGGCGTCCTCGGACTGCGAGGCTTTCTGCAACGTCACGCTCTTGGCCTTCTGGTAGCGCTCCCACGCTTCCTTGTTGTAGATGAACTGGCTCAGGTTCAGCCCATAGCTTTTGTTGTCGTAGATTTCACGCGTCTGTTCGTCTTTGCGCAAGATCCTGTTGAAGTTGCTGTTCGCAGATACCTGCGGCAGCAACCCGCCGAACGCTTCACGCTCCTGCTGCCTGGCAGACCGGGCGTGCGCGTAAGCCGAGAGAATGCGCGGGTCTTCGAGCCGTGACTCTTTGTAAAGCGTCATCAGGTCGAGCGAATAGGTTGAAGCACTGACCTGTTGCGGGGCAGCGGGCTGTACCGCTTGAGCATTGAGGGCGAACACACCAAGAAGCAGAACGGGAAGAAAACGCACCACTGTCATTCCTCGATCATCGACTTGGCGAACATGTTGCGCGCAGGCTTGAGCAGGTATTCCAGCATCGTGCGTTCGCCGGCATTGATCAGCACTTCGGCGGGCATCCCCGGTTGCAACTTGCGATCACCCAAACGCTTCAAGCCTTCGTCCGTCACTTTCACTCTTACCAGGTAATAGCCGTCACCCGTCTTTTCGTCCGTCAGGCGGTCAGCGGATATACGCGTGACCTCCCCTTGAATGACAGGAGTTGTCGCGCTGTTGAAGGCGCTGAAGCGGATGTCCGTCAATTTACCCAAAGTGATTCGGTCGATGTCATTGGTGGAGACGTGCGCCTCGACCACCAAGTCAGAAGACTCCGGCACGATGTCCAGCAAAGGCGTACCCGCGCTGACCACCCCGCCGATGGTGTGGACCTTCATGTCCAGCACCATGCCGTCTTCGGGCGCGCGGATGACGATGCGTGACAGCCTGTCCTTGAGCGCGCTGGCTTTCTCCTGCAAATCGAACACTTGGGCTTGTACGTCGCTCAAGTCCTTGGCGACGTCGGAGCTGAATTTCTGGTTGGTCTGAACGATCTGCATCTCGGTTTCATTGATCTGCAGACGGGTCTTTGTGATGGTCGACTGGTGGTCAGCGACTTCTGACTTGAGCATGTCCAGCTTGCGCTCCTGTTCGAGCAGGCGCTGGTTGTCGACGAACCCCTGGCGCAGCAGATCCTTCAGTTCGGTAATCTCGCGGGTGTAGGACTTTTCCAGATTGACCTTAGTACCGATCATGTCGTTGAGGCCAATGATCTGCTGCTTCAACTGACCGATACGCTCTTTCTGCACCGAGATCTCGCCCAGCCGCGCGTCGTGTCGTGACCTGAAGACTTGAGCTTCGCCATTGATCGCCTCCCGGGCGCGCTCGCTTTCCACACCGTCTATTTTCAGCGCGGGGATGGCAGGCAAATCGTCGCGCTCGGCACGCAGGCGAGCTTCTTTGGCGCGTGCGGTGATGAGCTGGTTGCGGGTGGACTCATATTCGGAACTGAGTTGGCCGTCATCGAGCACGATCAATGGATCGCCCTTGTGCACCGTATCCCCGTCACGGGCCAGCAGCTCTTTGACGATGCCGCCTTCCAGATGCTGAACGGTCTTGCGGTAGCTCTGCACGGTGACGATGCCGTTCCCGTAAACGGCGTTGCCCAATGGAGCGAATGCTGCCCATGTGCCAAACAGGCCAAAGGTCACCAGAACAATCGTCATCCCGACCCGCCGGATTCCCCGGTCGGACGTCGGCATATCGGCAGTATTTTCTTCAAGCACAGACATAGCGTTACTGGTCATTCACGAATTCCTTTCAAGCGCTTGGCTGTTCTTCACCGGAGGGCGCCGGTGCAGGTGCAGGTGCAGCCGGAGTAGCCGGCCCCGGCGCCGCTGCTGCGACGCGAGGCTGAGTCTGACCTTGCGCCTGGGCTTGAGTCTTGGCCTGTTGCTGAGCCAGTTCAGCGATAACCTGGTCACGCGAGCCATACATCGAGAGCGTACCTGCGTTCAACACCATGACGCGGTCCAGACGGGACAGGATGTTCGGACGGTGGGAAATAATGAACACCGTTGCGCCCGTTTCCTTGATTTTTTGCAGCGCCACGCCCAATGCACGTTCGCCGACCTCATCAAGGTTGGAGTTCGGCTCGTCGAGGACAATCAGACGAGGGCTGCCATACACCGCACGCGCCAGACCTATCCGCTGACGCTGGCCACCTGAGAGGTTGACCCCGTCGCTACCGATCACCGTGTCGTAGCCGTCAACCAACTGCAGGATCATTTCATGGACGCCCGCGACGCGCGCCGCCAAAACGACCTTCTCCGGATCAACCTTGCCAAACCGGGCGATATTGTCGCTGATACTGCCTTCGAACAGCTCAATGTCCTGAGGCAAATAGCCCAGATGCGGCCCAAGTTCCTGCTTGTCCCAGGAGCTGATGTCCGCGCCGTCAAGGCGCACGGTGCCATGCTGCGGAGGCCAAATGCCGAGCAGCGCCCGGGCCAGGGTCGACTTGCCCGCGGCGCTCGGACCAACGATTCCGACGATGCTGCCCGCTGGTGCCACGAAGCTGATGTTGCGGATGACTGCCGCCTTCGCGCCGGGTGGGGCCACGACGAGATTTTCAACTTGCACATGCCCTTCCGGATCCGGCAACGACATTCGTTTCGGCTCGGAATGAAGCTTTTCAAGCGTTTCGTTCAGACGCTGATATTGCATGCGCGCAGCGACGAAGCCCTTCCAGCTGCCGATCATCTGATCGATAGGAGACAGCGCGCGGCCCAGTAGCAAGGAACCCGCCATCATCAGCCCTGGGTTGATCTCATGCGTGATGGTCAGATAGGCACCAGCCGCCAACATCATCGATTGAGACCAGTTGCGGAACGTTTTGGAAATTGAGCTGATGATGCCGCTCTTGTCGCTGGCACTGGACTGCAAAACGAGGACACGACGCTGCCGGACCGCCCAACGCCCCATCAGCGTATCGAGCATGCCCATGGACTCGATCACTTCAGCGTTGCGCAAGCTTTTGGTGGTGTGAAGGTTTGCAGTGAGGCTCTGCTTGTTCGCTTCGGCCAGCGCGTTACTGGTATAGCGGTGAGTCAGGTAGGCGAGGAAAATCAATACCACCGCCGCACCGACGGTCATCCAGCCAAACCAGGGGTGGAAGAGAAACATGACAGCGGTGTACACAGGCAGCCAAGGTGCATCGAACAGAGCGAACAACCCATTGCCTGTCAGGAACTGCCTTAGCGACGTCAGATCGTTGAGTGACTGGGCCGAAGCGTCCATCCCGCCACTGGAAAGCGCCTTTTTGAAACTGGCTCTGTAGACGTCACGGCTGAGCAATACATCCAGGCGATTACTGATCCGCACCATGATCCTCGATCGGACCCACTCAAGCGAACCGAGCGTGGCCATGAGTATGGTCAGGATAAGGGTCAACATGATCAACGTGGAGGTGCTGCTGCTTGGCACCACGCGACCGGAGACCTGGATCATGTAAAAAGTAGGGACCAGCATCAACGTGTTGACGAAGAAGCTGAAAAAACCGACTGAGAGGAAGCTGCCTTTACAAGCCCTCAAGGCAGCCTGGAGATTGTTTTCGTGTGAGCGACTCATGGAATCCATTACTGATGAGATGGGGCTGCGAAAGCGCCAGAGTGTACCATCGGCATCGAGCACGGACAGCATTAAAGGGCCATCAAAAAGACGGCCGCTCGGCAGATTTCATGAAACTTTTTTTAAAAAACCACCTGCGCTGTTTGATGCGCACTCAGAGTGCGGGTTCACATGCCTGCAACTTTCGCTAACTCACCATCCAGCTGCTTATAATTTCAAGATATGTCGATATGCAACTTTCGATGTCAGAAACTTCGCATCCAACAGCTCTAACGTGAATATTTACCGCTTCGTTAACGCCGATAATGCAGCCTCGGAATGGAGCCCCGCCCTATCCATTTGAAGGCATGCAAGACCTTTAAAAACCCCGCCTTGGCCCTTGGCGGGTCCGGACATCCGGCGTCAGGGTTGACCCGCCCAAGCTGCTTTGCGCAATGGCAAAAAGCGCCACCCCGCAGACGCATGCCAACTGCATTTCCCACACTCCAACACAAAGCGAACCGCTCTAGCACGGGCTAAAGGCGGCTGTTCCGATTCAGAATCGGCAGGGCGGGAGTTTTCTTTAGCGCCATTCGACAGACGGTATTGCGCTCACCACATGTCAAGTCATAGAGATGTGTTAACGGCGTGAGACACCTTGTCGAGTCGTCTTCTTTTAGTCTGACCAACGGTCCCCACAAATTGGTGAATCCATATCACTATGCCTCCCAGAGTGTTCTTACCTCTTCTGAGGAAATTTCCTACCAATGAATTGACATTTTCGTCGGATCAATTAGTCTCAGCCTTCGGCAAACGCCACCAGTACGCCACTAAGTTCTAAGGCTTCTGGACTGAGTTGATTGGATTACGACTCTCAACTGCTGTCAGCTCGGGATAAGAAGGAAACTTATTGAGTGCAGTCGCAAACATTAGATGGCTTGAAAATTACCTCCCGCGTCACTCTGCTTGAGCCCGGGATGTATATCTTTCGTTACGCCTCACAGCCCATCGCAGAGCGCAGCGTCTGCATTGCCTTGCAGCAGGCGCCTCTGGGCAAGGGCGTGATCGACTTCTTTCCGGCTGAAGGCGTCTCCAAAAACATGCTCACCAAACTCGGCGACTGCATTATCGGTCGCGTGAAAGGTGGCGTGTCTACCGTTCTGATCACCGAATATTATCTGGCTGACGTCGAAATCGACCCGGTCGATCTGCGTATTGATCGCATCGACACGTCAGCGGCAATCATGCGCAATTTCATGCCTGCCACTCGCCCGCCTGAAGCAGTGGCTTTCTCCGCAACGACGCCCGTTCGCGCCAATTTGAATCTCACCGGCCATGTCGAAGCCCTCGGCGACGTCTCTATTGCAAATGACTGTCTGGGTGATGAACACGGCGTGGCTCGCCTTGAGGGTTTTTCCATTCATTGGGAAAACAAGCCGAGCGGTGTGGACCTCGCTTACACCAGCACTATCGCTGGCGCAGGCCCGAGTCAAAAAGTGCTCACGCCTGGCTTCACGGGTGCCCGCAATAAAGGCGCCGCGCTGGTTGCTGTGGGATTCGGCCTGACCGGCCCGGATCGATCTCTTTATGAGTTGACAGGCTACGTGGTGTTCGCTGGCGCAGCGCCGCAACCCATCGTTGCCGAGCAAATGCTTTTTGGACCCAGCGGCAGTGAGCCGCTGGTTGCGATACAGCTTTCAATTACTCCCAAAAACGAGATCAACGCTCTCCGCCATAAGTCTCTTAGGGAAAAACCTGCGATTACGCAGACAGATAGCAACATAGGCCAACTGGCCTGAAACATCAGGAATATGACTCATGGCACTGCAATATGATGCTCCTACTACCGGCGCTGATTTCAAAACCGCTATCGTTGGCAACCCAGACATCTCGGCCTCTACAGCTGCTGCTATCAGCTCGCTGCTGGGCCTGGACGCTGCCGGTTCTTCCGTAGTCCTGGCTGGCTGGGATGGCGTTGGCGCTGTCACTGCTCCAGCGGGTCAGGCTGTTGACGTACTGGCAATCAAAACCACTGGCGCTGCCGGCACTACCACCAACCTGGTTCTGCCAGAAGGTGCTGCCGATGCAAAAGTCATCATCATCGACAGCGAAAGCAACGTCAGCCTGACCGTGACCGAGCAAGCTCCTGCTGCTCAAGCAGCGCTGTTCGCTGTTGACCCAACTGTCGCGACCGAGCTGGTCATCGACGGCGGTAACGGTAGCGACAAACTGACCTACGTTGGCACCGCTAACGTCACTCTGGATGGCGGCACTGGTGATGACGTTCTGATCACTGGCAGCGGCAGCGACGTCGTCACTGGCGGCGCGGGCAACGACCACATCGAAACCGGTGCTGGCAACGACATCATCAACACTGGCGAAGGCAACGACGTCATCCTGGCTGGCGCAGGCCGTGACGTGATCAACGTCGCTGGCGCAAGCACCGATTACACCGTTGACGTCACTGGCAGCTTCCTGAACCTGACCGGTACTAACAACATCACCATCCAGGGCGGCGAATTCGTCACCTTCACCGATAACCACACGCTGGCAATCGTTGAAACCGACGCTGAAGCAGCTGCTCTGCGCCTGTTCGATGGCCTGTTGGGCCGTGACGCTGACAACAGCGGTGCCGAGTTCTACGGCAACGCCGCTCAAAGCGGTGCTTCGCTGTCCAGCATCGCTGATGCGTTCCTGTCGTCTGCCGAATATAAAGGCGCTGTTGCCAGCGACTTTATCTCCGAGGCCTTCAACAACCTGTTGGGTCGTGCTGCGGAAGATACCGCTGTCACCTACTGGCAGGACCAACTGGCTGCCGGCAAGTCTGAAGCAGACGTTGCTGCGCTGATCAGTACTTCGGCAGAAGCACAGGCAAAGGGTCAGACAAACGCTGACTTCATCAGTGCACTGTACGAAACCGCGCTGGGTCGCACCGCTGATTCTACCGACAGCAGCTACTGGGTCGGCGCTCTGATCGGCGGCAACAGCCGTGCGGACGTCGTATCTTCGATCTTCGGGTCGACAGAAGCGGCGCACCACGCCAACGCTGAGTTCGTAGACTCGCTGTACGAGAACGCACTGGGTCGTGCACCAGGCGACGTTGACACTGGCAAAGCCTTGTGGGTAGCTGCGCTGGATCAAGGTACCGCTCAAGCTGACGTCGCTATCGGCGTCGTCGGTTCGCCAGAAGGCGTTGAGCACAACACCAACGTAGTAGTGGTACACGGCGCGGTCTAAACACTCGCACCGTTGCAACCTTGAAGACCCTCAGCCGCAAGGCTGGGGGTACTCGAAAAAAGGGGCACCTTTGGGCGCCCCTCTTTATTTCTATGCGAACCCCCATGGCCCAATCAGCACACACCGACCTTGAGCGTGGAACGCTCATGGAGCAATTTCATCATGCACGCCATTTGGGCGAGCATGAACGCGCCATGTTTTTTATCGATCAAGCGCTACAAACCCCCGAATACCGTCCCGAGGCCCTTATCTGGCGAGGCATCGAGGCGCTGCAACAGCAGCGCCTTCATCACGCCTTTCTGTTTTTTGGCTCTGCGGCTCAGGCCACCCCTGGACGTGCCGATGTCCGGGCCCTTATCGGACGCAGCGTTCTCGCGCTTCAACAACCAGAACTCGCCACTCGTCTTTTGGCCTGTGCCTGGCAGCAGATGCCGACAGAACCGTCGTTGCGAATCATGCTGTGGCACGCTCGTAGCCAAAGCCTGCCGCCTGCAAAACTGCGGAAATTGATCTTCACTCACTTGCCCGAGATAGATGACGCTGCCGAACTGGCGCTGGTCCTCAAGCTGTTGGCCGCTCAGACAGACGCGCCGGCCGAAATTGGCGTTGCTCGCTTCGATCCGCAAACCCGGGAAATAACCGGGTGGGCGGTGAATGTGAAGGCCCCTGCGTCGGTCGTTACCATCGAGATCGAGTCGGACACGCAACGCTTCGCAAGCGCGGCTGACCTGCCCCATCCGCTGCTTTCCAAAGCGGGGATCTGTGAAACGCACGGAGGGCTGCGTGTTTTGATCGCCGAGCCCGCGCAAACGCTGCACGTGAGGTTCAACGACAGCACTGCCCTCATCGGAAGCCCGTTTTCAAACCTTCCAGCGTTCAACCCACCTTCGCCAAAAGGCCAAACCTCAGCCCGTCAGGAGCCGGTCGACATCCTTGTCCCGGTGTACGACGGCTATGAAGAAACCCTGGAATGCATCAACAGCGTGTTGCGTAACCGAAGCCAGAATCGGACTGCGCATCGCGTCATCGTGCTCGACGATGCGACCCCGAATGCGGAGCTGCGCAACGCCTTGCGGGCACTGGCCGCCGACGGCCAGATCGAGCACATCCAGCACGCAACGAATCTGGGGTTCATTCGCAACGTCAATCGTGGAATGGCACTGCACACCGAGCGCGACGTGGTGTGGCTCAACGCCGACACCCGCGTGCACGGTAACTGGCTTGATCGCCTGCGCGCGGTGGCTTACCGCGACAAGGACATCGCCTCGGTCACGCCCTTCACCAACAACGGTGAGCTGATGAGCTTTCCGGTCAGCCGCGTCAGCCATACCATGCCCACGGCTCAAGAACAGGCCGAGCTCGACCAATTGGCACTGAATGTCGATGCTGCCGCCATGGAGATCGAGACAGGGTGCGGGTTTTGTCTTTATCTAAAGCGTGACGCGATCAACGAGGTGGGTTACCTCGACGAAGTGCACCTGCTACGCGGCTACGGGGAAGAAACCGACTGGTGCCTGCGCGCGCGCTCACTGGGATGGCGCCATATGGGGGCACCCAATGTGTTCGTGGCGCACCAGGGAGGCATTTCTTTTGGTGAGGAAAAAACGCTTCGGGTCGCGCACAACAACGCCATCCTCAGACGTCGCTACCCGAACGCATCCGACCGCTACCAGGCATTTTGCCTGCGAGACCCGATCAAATCGGCACGCCAGGCCTTGCAGCGTGCACGCCTAAGCCAGCTGTCGGCGCACTTGGCGACAACCACTGTTAAAAAAGTACCGGGCCCGAAAAGCCTGCATATTCAAGGTCCGGACGTCGATGCTCCCCTGCGCCTGATGTGGCGTCATCACGGCGCCTGCACACTGGCAACCCTGCACGCAAAGTGGGCCCCACTGGGACTGACCCTCGAATACCAGCTCCCAAAAGAGGCAGACCAGCTGGCTACGGACCTCAGCGTGCTAGGGTTGGAAGAAGTCGTGTACGGCCAGTTGACCGGCTGCCCTTCAGAAATTCTCAAGCTCGCGTCGCGACTGAACACGCCTTATCGCATTCTCTGCAGCGATGACGAGCTATTGGTACGGAGCGGCGAGCCGGAATGGGCAGAGTTCGCCCGCCACGCGAAGAGCATCAGCCTACCCTGGCAGGCGCTATTGAAGCGATATGCTGCGGCCTTGCCGTCGGCCCGGCTTGTGATCGGCAAAAAAACCCGGGCAACACCCGCGAGAAGGCGACCACCACAAACGCTGCTGATCGCTGATGACCTCCGCGACGGCGATGTGGCCGATCGATGGATCGACCTTGCCCGACACATGACCCGGAAGAATATTCCCGTAGTGCTGCTCGTCAATGGCGACAGTCCCTGGCTGAAAAGCCTGACCGCCACTGGCGCGGTTCATGCACTGCCAGAGGTGCAAGGGCTGGAAACCACCGACTGTCTGTCCCTGGCGGGTTGCGATGCAGCGTTAAGCCTCGATCCCGAGCCAGGCGCAGGCTGGCAAGCGCCGCATCTCGCATCTACGCTGGGGCTGCCGCTGTACGCCATCACCAGCGCCGTCGCCAAAGAAGCCGGCGCGTTGCCGATGAACCACCTTCCCTTTTCACTGAGCCGGGCGTGATGTCAGAAGAAGTGCTAACAAAACCGATTGCCACCCGCCAAGCCAGTCAGTCGCCTTCACTGTGCGGTGCCATTACCGGCCTCTATGGGGATGTTCTGCAAGGCTGGGCGCTGGACAATGCACAGCAGGAGCAGCGTCTGGTCGTCGAAATAATGATCGATGGTGCCTGCGTCGCACTGACCCGCGCAGATCAGTTTCAACCAAACGCCGAGGTTGGTGACCAGTTTCATGGGTTTGCGGTGCAGCTGCGCCAGAGTTGGCTGGACGGGGCGAAACACATCAGCGCTCGCGTTGCGAATCAGGACTTTGGCCTCGCCGGCGATCTCCAACTGCCAGCACGCCCGAGTAAAGACCCCGCCCCCGTGGCCTCGCGAGTCTGGCACAGCGGCGGGCTGCGTCTGAGCGGATGGTCCTGGGACCCTGACGCACCGTTACGCCATGTAGAAGTGGTCGTGCGCGAGGGTGACCGCGTTTTGGCCCGGGCGCCTTGCGACATTCATCATCATGCCCTCGCTGAGCGGCCGACCAGCGACCACGGTTTTAGTATCGACCTTCCATGGGAACTCGCGGACGGTGAAGTCCACACCCTGCACATTGAAAATGACTTGGGCGATCCGCTTTCAGGCAGCCCCATTAAAATGTGCTGCTGGCCCGAAGGCATTGAAGGGTTGCTCCGTCAGCACGACAACCACGGCCCGGACGAGCAGACCATGGCCCTGCTCACCCAGATCGCAAGGGAGCAAGCGCTTCATTTGCCTAAGAGCGCCGGCTTTCACCACTACGCGCAGTGGTTTGAGGTGTTTCAACACACCCCTCCGCGAAATACGCTACCCCTGAAGAGCAGGATCGGCGTCCTCTTGATCAGCGAAGGTGACATGACGCTTGAAGGCTTGAGCCTGGCAAGTCTGCGCGGCCACCGTGCTACGCCACTAAAAGTGGCGAGGGCTTCGGTTGACAACCTGTTGCCGGAGATCAAAGAACTGCTGGAAGCAGGCTGCGATTGCATTGTCCCCATCAGGGCGGGCGATCACTTCGCGGCTCGCGCGCTGGACCATTTAATCGGCCTGATCGGCGAAGGTGTCGCGTGGGGATACGCCGACTGTGATCGCGACGGACCGCAGGGTGAACGCACCCTCCCCTGGCTCAAACCGGTCTGGGACGTAGATCTGTTCATAGGCGCTGACATTTTTACGCCCGGCGCCGTGTTCGGCGCCGACATTGTGCAGGCTGCACTCTCGGTACTGGCACCGGCCAACGAGCTGCATACGCTGAACTGGGATTTCCTCATCGCGGGCATCGTGCTCGCCACCGAGCGCCTTCAAGCCAACGTGGCGCACCTGCCGCAAGTCGTCTACCACCGGCACCACCAGTGCGCGGCAAGCCCCGAACTGGCCTGGCCCTCGATGGACCGCCATCAGGCAATCGCCTGGCTGTGCCAGAGCATGGCACCGGGCACAACGGTCAGCGCGCTGCCAAACTACCCGGCATTGCTGCGCGCCCGCTGGCCGCTGCCGCTGACACTTCCGCGGGTGAGTCTCATCGTGCCAACGCGCGACCAGGTGAGGCTGTTGCGAACGTGCATTGAAGGCTTGCTGAACAATACCGATTACCCGCATCTGGAAATCATCGTCGTCGACAACCAGTCCAGCGATCCCGAAGCGCTTGAATACCTGCGCTACCTGCCAACCCAAGGCGTGAAAGTGCTCTCGCACCCGTTTCCGTTCAACTACTCGGCGATCAACAACCGCGCAGTTGAACACGCCAGTGGAGAAATCATTGGCCTGGTGAACAACGACATTGAAATCATCGAAGCTGGCTGGCTGAAGGAAATGCTCAGCCAGCTGCTACGGGAAAATGTCGGAGCCGTCGGTGCCAAGCTGTTGTGGCCCAATCGCATGGTGCAGCACGGCGGCGTTGTCGTGGGGATCAATGGGCTGGCTGCGCATGCTGGCAATAATCTAGAAGAAAACGACCCAGGCTACCTGGCGACCAATCAGCTAACCCGCCGCCAGAGCGCTGTAACCGCGGCTTGCCTGTTGGTACGCAAGGCAGTGTATGAAGAACTGGGTGGGCTGGACGAGAAGGCGTTTCCCGTAGCCTTCAATGACGTCGATTTCTGCCTGCGGATTCAGACGTCAGGGCTTAACCTGGTCTGGACGGCCTTTGCGAAGTTGATCCATGCAGAATCTGCGAGCAGGGGGAAGGATGTGAGCCCTGAGAAACGGGCGCGGGCTCATCGCGAGCAGCAGGGTTTTATAGAAAAATGGTCGCTGTATGGATTTATTGACACTTATTATCACCCTGCGCTGAGCCATGACTATCTGAGTGGGCCCTATGGAGGACTAGCGTTACCAATGCGGCACCGGACCACCGCGCGTTACCCTCGTTGGGCCAGACTTTTTAAAATTGCAGATGCATGAGCTAAAAAGACCATGGCTTTGGCTGTGCTAGTGCTGGCGGGTTAGTTCGCGTCTGTTACGAATATTATTTACAACGACCTCGGTCGGGCAAAATAAGCCCTATCGTTAACCTAGCAATTTTTGCAGAGACAATACGAAGAAAATGAGAAGCTCCTACCAAGCGCTGTTTGAATTTGGCTACAGTTTTCTGTCTCCAATGCTGAACCATTACGTTCGGGAGCTCGTCCGCAGAGAGAAAGGTCACAAGGCTGTCTGCCTGGCACGTGAAGGATGGCTTTTGTTTAAAATGCTCAACCATCTGTCTCAATGCGGTCTGATTACGCTGGAGCACGATCCCGTTTACCTCAAAGTATCTAGGACCGTGTTATTGCGAAGCCAGTTGGGTGAGGAATTGGGATGGGAGTTGGGGCTTGAGAACAAGTTCGAAGGCACGGTACTGGATCTGCTTATAAAGCGATACGGGCTCAAGCTGTATGAAGCTTTCAATGCGGTACCGGCAGAGGTTTTAGGATTTCCCGTATCACTCCCTAGAGATACTGACGCTTTAAAACAATGGCTGACCCCACACGCTTCCAAACTAAAAGAAGTTGTAGCTTCCACTCGCCATGCTTTAGCCGCTTACTTGAAGAAACTGGATCTAAGCGGGGGGCCCTGCCCTATGATGCTCGACTTGGGATATGCTGGTACCATTCAAAAAATTCTCACCCAATTATTAGACCGGGACACCGCCGGTTTATATTTCATCGCGACGGACTCTACAGATAAAAATATTGGAAAAAATACCGCATCGATGGCGGGCGTCTTTAAGGAAAACGTAAAATGGCAAGACGGCTACATTCTACTAGAGAGATCCCTCTTGCTTGAGAGCTTGATGACCGCGCCCCACGGCAGCGTGATAGATCTTAGAATTCGAACAGATGGCGACATAGATTTCTTTTATGGAAGATCCGCAGCGCCACAACGATTCTATCAGGACCTTGAAGCCGTATTGGATGGCGCTATACAGGGTGTGGAAGAGGGGTTCAGGCTCAATGTCGAATATACAGTGGCGGAGATCGAGTTGCTTTACACAGCATTTGCTACCCCTCCAAGCGCAATCCCCCTGGCGGTAAGACATTTATTTAGTATCGATGACGACTTTGCAGGTGGCGGCGAAATAACCCCAATGGAAATCTTTGGGCTGTAACTACTTTATCTTCGTCCCCTTATCCATGTAGAACATCTATGACAACTAAACACAAGCTGATCGAAAAAAATCTCAAGGCGCTTACCGAGCTGATCAACGCGAGCGGCGCGTTTGACAAAGTCTTCTACAGATCCCAACGAAACGGGGCGGCTAAGAAGCATAATGATCCTATTGCACACTACCTAAAAGAAGGCTGGAAGATAGGCCTTAACCCGCATCCATGCTTCGATACTCATCACTATGTACAAGCAAACGAAGACGTCCGGGCGTTGAACATACACCCATTCCTACACTTCGTCATTTTCGGGTATCGAGAAGACCGGTTCACTAGCGAGAACTTCAGCCTTACGGACTATCGAAGACTGCACCCAGATATCGCCTTCGACAAGATCAACCCGCTCAAGCACTTCACCCAAAACTACGGACAAACCAAGCCGGAGCATTTTGAGCTTGCGATGGTCGCTCCTGACATTGCGATCATTCCATACGCATCCAATCAAGATGAAGAGAACTTACTCGATCAAGCGTTGCGCCGCGGCTTTTTTGATTTCGACTGGTATAAGGAAACTTACGGTGGACACTTCGCAACGCCGCTTCAAGCCTTCCAGGATTATCTCCACAAGTCCCGTTTTTCCCAAGTAAATCCCTCACCTGCGTTTGACAACGAAACATACCACCGCATGTACTCAGACGTATATCATGCACAAATGAGCCCTCTTACGCATTTTCTTTTGAGTGGTGAAGCGGAAGGAAGAGCACCCCAACCTGTCCACGTTAAGTGGCGGCCCAGCAGCGTGATTCTGCCAAAAAACAGGCTAACGGCCAAAGCAAAAAAACTCAAAATAGCGATATGTTTTCACATTTTCTACGAAGACTATATTGAACGCTTTTCCAAGGCACTGGATAACTTTCCGCTCGCGGTGGACGTATTTATCACATTGGCCCACGGCGTCGACGACAGTCTGGCACGAGAAGCATTCGGAAATCATGTGAATGTAAAACGCGTCGAAATCTGCACGGTTCCTAATAGGGGCAGAAACTTCGGACCTCTTTTAACTGAATATGCCGCGGAACTCTCCGAGTACGATCTATTTTGCCACCTGCACTCTAAGAAATCCCTATACTCTGGCCGGGAGCAGCACCAGTGGGCTGAATACCTCACGGAGTTTTTGCTCAGAGACCCTCGTGTCACAACAGAGCTTTTGAACGCATTTGCGGACGACACTACCTTGGGACTTTACTATCCCACAACGTTCTGGATGATGCCCTCTTGGGTCAATCACGTGACGATGAACAAAGGGCACATGAATGATTGGTATCGAACGCTAAATATTTCCGCCCATGCCCACGATTTCCTGGCCTATCCAGCTGGAGGTATGTTTTGGGCTCGACCCCAAGCGTTGAAGAATTTACTGGAATTGGGCCTCAAGTATGAAGATTTTCCTGAGGAGCCTCTTCCCAACGATGGCTCTTCACTTCATGCACTGGAACGCATACTCGGCCCTCTTGCCGCATCTAATGGGTACCGCCAGTTCTTCTACTACCCCGAAACAAATGCAATGACCACTGATGATACGTTCATAATGATGAACTACCATTACAGCCTGCAATCATTTCAAAGCAGATTAAAAACGTTTAGCCATGTCAGCTTCGATGTGTTTGATACATTAGTGAGGCGTAAACACACCGCTGCAGATTATGCAAAATTCAAGCTTGGAAAAGAGATAGCCCAAGCCAAGCAGGTCGAATCGGCGCATTCATTTGTGCAGCTCAGAAACGATGCTGAATACACATTAAGAAAGCGATCTAACTTTCAAGGCGATGTATCCTTAAAGGATATATACATGGAAATCAGCGCCGTATTAAACATCCAACAGGAGCATGCGCTGCAGCTCATGGAAAGAGAGTTTGAACTGGATTTAGACTCCATCTTGGCAAAAAATGAAATGGTCGATATTTTCAATGGCCTCGCCTCGGCAGGGCACATTCTTTGGGTCATTTCCGACACTTATTACTCCGGGACCCAAGTGAGTCTCATGCTCCGAAAGGCAGGCATTGCGGCCCCGTATAGACTTCTGGTATCAAGCGAGGAGAAAAAACGTAAGGATAATGGGAGCATGTGGCATATGGTGAAGTCGGACCTACGACGCGAAGGTGTTAGCAACCATGTTCATGTGGGTGACAACGTAGTCGCCGATTCTCAAATACCAGGGGATCTTGGGTTGACCACGATCCATATCCTTCACCCGATGGACAAATGGCGCGCGCTAGGCTTTCCTGATGTGCTAACAGGTCACTCTACGATTGATGAAAGCAGCATCCATAAATGGGGAGCATTGATCAGTAATACGGGAAGAATTCCCTTCATCGGCGAATAGCCATCGTGCAGGTGGGGGCTTTGCAGGGCTGGCCCCCTTTTTCGATAACCTGTGGGGCAAATGATCATTTAAGCAGAACCGCCAACCAGCTGGCATTCGGACATCGAGACTTAGATACCCAGATTACCCACAGTTGCGCGAATTTCTTAGTCGCTGCTTGCTATTCTGCCTTCAAATTCCCCATACAAGACATAATGCAGCAAAGGGTTCATACCCGAAGCCCGTACGTCCTGATTATTTTCGAGATAAAACTCAGAGTCGAATTTTGGACTTGGGCAGTTTTGATCATAACCGCCGTACAGCAGATAATGAAGTACGGGCGCCAGCTCGCCTTGAATCGTGTGCCCATACATACTCACGTACCAGTCGGCGTCAAACAATCCGCTCTCGTTTATAACGCACAGATAAGGCTGGATCACATCATTTAGAAAACTCGTTGGAATCTCGGAGCTTCTAGCCAATGCGATCAGTTCATCTAAGTGTGCAGGATCATGCCTGATCTTTAAGGACCGAATCAAATACGATGCACCATATAACGGATTACCAGACCGGATCTCTTCGTATCCGATCTCCGCGCACCAATAGGAGCTGTCGTACTGACTCAAGTCTACTGTATTGACCACATCGTGATTGATTATGCCCAGCACAACGGCTTTCAGCAGGCCAACCTCAAGAAGCGCCTCGGCGATAAGATGACCTGCATACGGCATATCCACCAAACGGGCCTCAGGATAAGCTGGGACAATAAAGTCCTGGATAAATTTTCGATCAACTTCCTGCACATGATCAAACAGTATCGTAGGCGGATACATCGACGAAGGTGACATGACACAGTCACTGTGCGCAAATGAAACGTGAGAAAACAATGGAGAGCTGATCGAGGGATGTGCTGAATTACGAGGACTTAGAGCTATTGCCCTCGCGTTGACAGCACCCGCATAATAGATTGCGCAATAGCCGCCCAAGCTTGAGCCGTAGGTATAGACTTCATAACCTTCAATAAATGGCAGAACATGACTCGCAAACTGATCGAGGCTCAATTCTTGATACTGACTGTTAAATCTATGGGAGATAAATATATTATCGAACCCTGACTCCAGACTCACATCACATCCGAAGCCTGCGTCCCTGATATCGTGGCCATGAGGGTCAAAGGTGATGATCAGCTTATTTGGCTTGACGGCATGCCGGTAATAAACGATCCGATACCCCTGCTCGTCGGCAATTATTTCTTTCGATACTCCCATCGCGTCACAATCTATCATTACGCCATCACATGCCATGTTGATTTATCGGAAATTAAGCCGCTGACTGCCGACCCCGACAGTTAAGCACACTCCTGTAACTCCGTGAAGCACAGGGTTCGGTGTATGTAGAAATGCACATCAGCTCGGTGTTAGCGGCACATACAAGGCAGGAGATACATCTAATCATACGAATGGATCTGAGCGAAGCGTTGCAGAAAGGTCAGTCGGCGCCGCGAGATAACTGCGCGTCTGGATATAGGAACCACTTTCCTGATCACCCTGTTAACTGGGTGGCATATTCCCCTAACACCACACTCCGGTGGTTACAGAGCTATCTCAGCAGGCAGAATGCCCTGTATGGACTGCACGCCGACCGCCCAAGCCCTTTCTCGCTGGCTACCACTTAAGCCAACAGCAGGTTGCTAGTCAGCTCCGGCAAACGCCTACGAGGCAGCATGCCTGTGCGATTTCAGAAGGCCCTTAGAGAGCGAACCGTTCTCTGGTACCCTTGCGCGCACGAATACGCGGATTTCAGATAGGTCGCTCCCGCTAGCATGTTTTGACCCTTGGCATGCCTACCTGCCGTAGCGCAAAGCGGAGATGTCCACCCTCTCCGCCTTATCATCAGTAGCTGTCTGTTTGCATGAGGTTTATCAAGATGGATTTAATCCCCGTAATTTTGTCAGGCGGCGTAGGCAGCCGGCTGTGGCCCGTCTCGCGCGAGGCCCATCCCAAGCCGTTTATGACGCTGCCTGACGGCCAGAACCTCATTCAAAAAACCTTCCTGCGCGCGGCCGCGCTGGCGGGCGTCTCTGAAGTCATGACGGTCACCAACCGTGACCTGCTCTTCAAAACCGAAGACGAGTACCGCACCGTCAACAAAAACGGTCTGGCCCAAGGCTTCATCCTCGAGCCCTTCGGTCGTAATACCGCTGCGGCAGTGGCGATGGCCGCGCTGCAGATCAAGCAGCTGCACGGTGCCGACGCCCATATGCTGGTATTGGCTGCCGATCACTTGATCCAGGATGAGAAGGCATTCGCTGCCGCCGTCGCCAAGGCTGTTCATCTGTCCGAGAAAGGCTGGCTGGTCACTTTTGGGATTCAGCCGCAGTACCCCGAGACGGGCTTTGGCTACATCGAAGCCGGTGACTCCACCGGGCACGACGCCGGCTTGAAGGTCGCGCGTTTCGTCGAGAAGCCGGATCTGAAGACTGCCGAGGCTTACGTCGCTGCAGGCAACTACTTCTGGAACTCGGGCATGTTCTGCTTCCAGGTGGGCACCGTGCTGGAAGAGTTTGCCGCTCACGCGCCTGACGTACTTGAGGCCGCGGCTGCTTCGATCGCCAGCTCTCGCCTGACCGAAGGTTCCGCCTATCACTGCCTGTCCATCGACCCGGATTCCTTCGCCAAGGTCCCGGACATCTCCATCGACTACGCCTTGATGGAACGCTCCAGCAAGGTTGCAACTGTGCCATGCGACATCGGCTGGAGTGACATCGGCTCATGGAACGCTGTGAGCGAGCTGACGGCCCAGGACGACAACGGCAACCGGTTTGAAGGTGAAGTGCTCTCCCACGGCTCGCGTAACAACTACGTGAACAGCGAAGACCGGTTGACCGCATTGGTGGGCGTTGAAGATCTGCTGATCATCGACACCCCCGACGCATTGATGATTGCGCACAAGAATCACGCGCAGGACGTTAAACACATCGTGACTCAGCTCAAGAGCTCGGGCCATACACTGCACCAATTGCACCAGACGGTTCACCGTCCTTGGGGCACGTACACCACGCTGGAAAATGGCGAGCGCTTCAAGATCAAGCGCATCGTGGTCAAGCCCAAGGCTTCGCTGTCGCTGCAGATGCACCACCATCGCAGCGAGCACTGGATTGTCGTCAGCGGTATGGCCGTCGTGGTTAACGATGACCAGGAGCTCATGCTCAACACCAACGAGTCGACGTTCATTCGTGCCGGCCACACGCACCGTTTGACGAACCCCGGTGTCATAGACCTGGTGCTTATTGAGGTTCAGAGCGGCGACTACCTCGGAGAGGATGATATTGTGCGCTTTGAGGATGTTTACGGCCGCGCTGGTCAGTAATCGCGAGCGTGACGCTCGCACCCGCCAGGTCGCGTTGTTACTGCGGTCGTGACCTGAGGTGTACTTTTGTCTGACTTCAACCCATCGCGAGGTCGCCCGGATCGGGTGACCTCCTCAAGTACTCGATATGTCTCCCATCCGTTACCATTGCAGCGGCACCACACATGCCTGGTAAAACCAGGCTCAACGATTGCGGATCGACCGGGATGCGTTCCGAATTTCTCAACTGCGGTGCCACGGAACGGGCGATTTGCCTGATTTCGGTGGCCACTGACTACCCGGCGATTGAGCTCTCTAAAAGAGCTGAAAACCAGCCGTCCTGCGGATTTTATACGCCGCTATACCATGGGGATAATGATGCTTAGCATGCTTAAAGGCCTATGGAGCTATCGAGGCTTCATTGGCACGTCCATCAAAAACGAATTTGTCGCTCGCTTCGCAAGAAGCAAGCTGGGTGGGTTGTGGATGATCATCCACCCCCTTGCCCAAGTCGCCATCTACGCATTGATCCTTTCAAACGTGCTGGCGGCCAAGCTGCCGGGCGTTGATAACAAATACGCTTATGCGCTTTATCTGATGGCGGGCATCCTGGCCTGGAACCTGTTTTCAGAGCTGATTGGTCGCTGCCTGACCCTGTTCATCGAACAGGGCAACCTCATGAAGAAGATGCGTTTCCCGCGGATCACCCTGCCCGTCATCGTGGTGGGCTCCTGCTTGCTTAACAACCTTCTTCTTTTCGTCGCAGTGATGATCGTGTTCGCACTGCTAGGGCATTACCCCACGCTGGCGATGCTGTGGCTTATTCCCATGACTCTCGCAGTCGTGGCGCTAGGCGTTGGCCTTGGCCTGATTCTGGGCATCCTTAACGTCTTTGTCCGCGACGTGGGCCAGGTTATCCCGATCATCATGCAGATATGGTTCTGGTTCACTCCTATCGTCTATTCCATCAGCATCATCCCCGACTATTTGAAAGGCACGCTGGATTACAACCCGATGTTCTCAATCGTCAGCGCGTACCACGACATACTGCTGTATGGCAAAGCTCCAGACTTGCAACAGCCGTTGATCATCGTTGGGGTCTCCGTCGGGCTTCTTCTTGTAGGTCTATTTCTGTTCCGAAGAGCAGTTCCTGAAATGGTGGATGCGCTATGAATTTATTGTCCGTTAACAACGTCGGCAAAGCGTATCGAACCTATCGATCGGAATGGCAGCGCATCGCGAACTGGTTTTATATACCGACCAAGGCCAGCACCGAACATTGGGTGTTGCGAAACATCAACTTCTCCATTCGTGCGGGTGAAGCAGTCGGGATCGTGGGGCAAAACGGCGCCGGTAAGTCGACCCTGCTGAAGATGATTACTGGCACGCTCGAGCCGACGCAGGGCAACGTCCAGGTAAACGGCCGTATTGCGGCCATCCTGGAGCTGGGCATGGGCTTCAACCCTGAGTTGAGTGGCCGGCAAAACGTCTACCATGCAGCTGGGCTCATGGGCTTCAGCACCGAGCAGATCTCTGACGTAATGAACGAAATCGAGGATTTCGCGGAGATTGGCAACTATTTTGACGAGCCGGTGCGTACCTATTCGAGCGGTATGCAGATGCGGGTTGCGTTTGCCGTGGCAACAGCGTTCAGGCCTGAGATCCTCATCGTCGACGAAGCACTCTCAGTCGGCGACAGCTATTTTCAGCACAAAAGTTTTGACAGGATTCGCGAATTTCAGCGGCAGGGTACAACGCTTCTGATTGTTTCCCATGACCGTGGCGCTATTCAAACCTTGTGCAGCCGCGCCATTCTTCTCGAGAACGGTTCTGTGCTTAAGGACGGCGCGCCGGAAGAGGTAATGGACTACTACAACGCCATTATCGCGGAAAAAGAAAACAGCACCGTGCAGGTCAGGGAGCTTGCGGACGGGTCCAAGCAAACCCGGTCGGGATCTGGAGAGGCCAGTATTGCCTCGGTCCAATTGTGCGCAGAGAACGGCCAACTCGTTGAATTTGTCTCTGTCGGGGACAGGGTTTCGCTCAAGATCAAGGTCGCAATCAACGATGCAGTGCCAGAACTGGTCGTGGGTTATGTCATCAAGGATCGGCTGGGGCAGCAGCTGTTCGGCACGAATACCCATCACATGAAAACCGTGCTGACTGACCTGCAGCCCGGTGAGGTCATCGAATACCGATTCGCGTTTGACGCGAATTTTGGTCCGGGCTCATATTCCGTTGCCGTCGCGCTGCATGCCAATGACGTTCATATCGGGAGTAACTATGAGTGGCAGGACCTGGCCCTCGTTTTCAACATGATCAACATTTCAAAACCTGAGTTCGTGGGCGTCGCCTGGGTGCCACCTTCTCTGGAGTACAGCCGATGACATCAGATTTTTACCGTGACTTTGAAGACCGTTATCGTGGATCTCGCGAGCTCATCAAGCACCGGCAGCTTGTGTACCTGCCCTTTATCCTGCCGCTGAAGGACATTTACGAAACCTGCAACGCCCTCGACTTGGGTTGCGGTCGCGGCGAGTGGCTTGAAATCCTTGTTGAGCATGGATTCTCGCCGCTGGGTGTGGACCTGGACGACGGTATGCTTGAGGCGTGCTCGACGCTGGGACTTCCTACTCAAAACATTGATGCCCTAACGGCGCTGCGAAGCCTGGAGAGTGAAAGCCAGGTTGTCGTGAGCGGGTTCCATATCGCTGAACATATCCCGTTCCCTGTGCTTCAGGAGCTGGTTAGCGAAGCGCTACGTGTCTTGAAACCGGGTGGGCTGCTGATATTGGAGACCCCCAACGCAGAGAACCTGGTGGTTGGGACCAACAACTTTTATCTGGACCCCACTCACGAACGTCCCATACCCCATTTGCTCCTGGGGTTTCTGACAGAGCATTGTGGATTCGCCCGCACCAAACTGCTTCGTTTGCAAGAGTCTCCATTGCTGATAGACGCAGCCGACGTATCGCTTTTTCAGGTGTTGGAGGGGGCCAGTCCCGACTACGCCATCGTCGCCCAAAAAGCCGGCGAAATGGTCATGGAGAAGTTTGATGGCGCCTTCGCGGCCCATCATGGTATTGCCTTGAACGAGCTGGCTACGCGCTACGAGGACGGACTCAACACCCGCTTGACTCAACTCGACGAGACGACCTCGAGCCTCACGGCCGGTCTGGAGAAATCCCGCGTCGACTTTGAGCTGATCAGGCTGGAAGTGGACACGACCAGATCAGCGTTTGCTGCGGCCAGGCTCGATGCGGATTCCGTCAAACTGGACGTGGACCTGATCAAGCTGGACGTTGATGCGGTGACTGACGACTTGAGCCGCGAGCTCAAGCATTTGGCTGGCCTTTTAGTCGAAGCCAAGCAAGCAATCACTGCCGTTTCGTTCAATAACGATCAAGCTGTGGCCTACGCAACGGCGCTTGAGCGCCGCGTGAGTGAACTGGAAATTCGGGCCGATCTGGCAGAAGCAGCGCTGCGAGGTCTACAAGAGAAACGCACGTTGTCATTCAAAGCGATCATTCGTCGCGCCGTCCGTCCCCTGGTAACCAATACCGTGGGGGCAGTTCTGGCTAATGCTTCCGTACGCAAACATGCGAACTCTGTCATTCGCAAGTTCCCTGCCGTACACCAACAGCTGAAGCTGTTTGCAAGAAATAGAGGGTTGATACCTGGAGGCCCGGTCACGGCCGCTTCTTCACAACGCCCGCCGCTCCACGAGACGGCCTACGCGCATATCAACCCACAAGTCATGCCCACGCAGCCGGTGGTTCCTGAGGGCTCCTTCCTTGAATCCAGTGCCGACAGCGCAAGCTTTACCTGCGTACGCTTCACTGGCCACATCGAGGGACATTACAGCCTGGCAATCGTGAACCGCGGCTTGGCGGCAGCGCTGATGCCGCAGGTGGGAGGTCAACTCAAGTTCGTCCCTTATCACGGCAAACTCTATGAGAATCCGACCGACATACCTCTCTCTCAGTCAAGTTTGCTGGAAGCTGTAGATGTGGAGCTGCGCGAAGAAGACAGCGAAAAGATACTGTCGATCGTGCACCACTACCCAATGATCTTCGACGCCGAACAGGCCGGTCTGAAAGTCGTCTTTTTCTTCTGGGAAGAGACAGTGGTGCCGCACGACACCATTGCCTATCTCAATGAGCACTTTGATCTCATCATCGTTGCAACTTCCTTCGTCAAGAAGACATTGCAGGACTCCGGATGCCGCATTGCAGTCACCACATGCCCGATTGGCATCGATCACCTTATCTCCGATGCCATTGAGCCTATCGGTGCGTTGAAGCCTGCGGATGGCGCGAAATTCAGGTTCCTGCACATCTCGTCGGTATTTGAACGTAAAGGTGCTGATGTACTCATCAAAGCGTACCTGGATGAGTTTACTGACCAGGACAACGTTGAGCTTTACATCAAGACATTCCCTAATCCGCATAACCGGATCCACGATCTTGTTGCAGAGCTGTCGGCGGGCCGGGCCAAGCTCCCTGCCATCGTGATCAACGAAGATCATATGAATGATGAGCAGTTGATACAGCTGTATCGCTCTTCACATACGATGGTACTTCCGACCCGTGGAGAAGGTTTCAATCTGCCTGCTGCCGAAGCGCTGGCACTGGCGCTTCCTGTCATCGTCACGGGTTACGGCGCACATGTTGACTTCTGCACTCGCTCTACCGCGTCACTGATTCCATACCAGTTTGCGAAGTCCGAAAGCCACCTGAGAAGTGCCGACGCCTGTTGGGTTGAGCCTGATGTCGCCAGCCTGGCATTGCAGATGCGGGAAGTTTTCCGTCAAGTGCTCAATCAGGATGTAGAACTGGAAACGCGCAGACAAGATGGCCTTCGCCATGTGCGCAGCACTTACACCTGGGAGAAAAGCGCGAGGGCAGTATTGGCGAGCGCTTCCTGGGCGAAAGAAAACAAAGGTAAGCAAACGGTCGGCAAAACCCGTATGGCGGTGATCGGCCCGTGGGCAACCCGTTGCGGCGTCGCGGAATACACACACTCGCTGCTCAGTATGTTTGATCGCTCACAGTTCGACATAAAGGTTCTGTGCGACCTTCGGACTCAACCCGATGATACCCAAACGGTCTACCGACCCTCTTGGGCACTCGGTGATACCGAAGCAGTAAAAGAGGCACTGGAGCACCCGGACTGCCTCCAATCCGAGGTTTTGCTGGTTCAGCATCAACCTAGCCTGTTCAGGCTGGACGACGAACTGTGTCTTCAACTGGCTGCGCGACAAGAAGCCGGGGCAGTCGTGATTCTCGAGCTGCACTCCACGTTGCCATTGATTGCGGAGCACCGAATCTCCGAAGCAGGCGTCAATGCGCTTCGCAAACTCGATCGAATAATCGTTCATAAACCTGAGGATCTTAACAACCTTCTGGTTCTCGGTTTGGTCGCCAACGTCATGATGATCGGTCTGGGGGTTATTCAACCGCTGCCAGAAGTCAGTTCCGATGACGTCCGTACGGAACTCTCCATTGCCAAGAACGACTTGGTGATCGCTTGCTTTGGCTTCATCCTTCCTCACAAAGGGATCGATACGCTTATTGAAACCGTGCTGCCGCTGGCCGCAGCCAGTGGGAGAGGGGTGCGGATGCTCGGATTGCATTCGATCCTGGACGTCAGGAGTGAGCAGACCCTTAATGCCTATCGTGCTCGCGCGCATGAGCTTGGCGTAGAGGCGAGCATCACGTGGATCACAGATTATCTTCCTATCAATGAATGCTTGCGTCTCATGTCGGCCGCGGACTACGTGATTTTCCCTTACAAGGAGACACACGAAAGCGCCAGTGCTGCTGTCACCATTGGCTTGGCAACTCTAAAGCCGGTCCTGGTCAGTCCGATCCATATCTTCTCCGATCTGGCAGAAGTCACATGGCGCATGGAAGGCAGTAGAGCTGCTGATATTGTGACTGCAATTATGGAGCTCGAAGCCAAGCCACAGTTAAAGGCTGAACTTGTCGAGCGTCAGAAGAGCTGGACGGCTGAACGCAGCTGGGGTCGTATATCGCGTCGGGTCGACAACATGATCCACAGTTTGCAGATCGATAAAAAACTAAGTCTGGCAGTGACTCCTTATCGGCGCGACAGCCAGGAAATAACAGCGGCGACAGGGCCCAAGAAGCTCTTCGTCGATGTGTCTGAGTTGTATTTTAGAGACGCGAAGACCGGCATCCAGCGCGTCGTCAAGAATGTGATTAACGAGCTGCAGCGTTCGGAAACTGCTGAATATCAGGTAGTGCCTGTGTTCGGAGCGTCTGGTCACGGCTACCGCTACGCAAGCAACTATCCGAACACCAGTGAGTATGTCGCCAGCCAAAACGAACAACCCGTCAGTTTTTCCAGAGGCGATATTTTCCTTGGTCTCGATCTAAGTGCGCACCTGTTCCCGGAGTTTGACTCCGAGTTGGAGCGCATGAAGAGAGCCAATGTAAAAATCTACTTTGTGGTTTACGACTTGATTCCCCTGATTCACCCCCGTTTCGCGTATCCAGGAATTGATACGGCGTTCGCGAACTGGATCCGCTCGCTAGGCAAATACGCTGACGGATTGATTGGCATCTCGGACGCCGTTGCGACCGACGCCCGTCAGTGGCTGCTGCAACGAGAAGGTTTACGAGTCATTCCCTACGTGGACCACTTCCATCTGGGTGCAGATATCGAAAGTGTCAGTGAACCCACGGCCCCTGATGGCGAACATGAACAGTTGATGGTTGCTTTAAAACAGCGCCCTTCATTCCTCATGGTGGGGACTCTGGAACCGCGCAAAGGCCATGCCCAGACCCTGGCGGCATTTGAGCAGCTCTGGAAACGGGACGTTGATGTCAACCTCGTAATCGTCGGCAAGGAAGGCTGGGCAGTTGATCGGCTGGTACGGCGACTGCGACGCCACCCGATGCTGAACAAGAGATTGTTCTGGCTTGAAGGCATAAGCGACGGAACCCTTACAAGGGTTTATGAAACCTGCAATTGCCTGATTGCGTCTTCGGAAGCAGAAGGTTTTGGCTTGCCGCTGATCGAAGCCGCGCAACATGGTATGCCTATAATTGCTCGCGATATTCCGGTGTTCCGCGAAGTCGCGGGCAATCACGCTTACTATTTCGACGGTCTGGAGTCTGAGCCTTTAGCGATGGCGGTTGAAGGCTGGCTAGAGCTGTATCAAACCAACTCACACCCCGCAGCCGTAGGGATGCCATGGCTTAGATGGAGCGAAAGCGTAGCTCTGCTCAAGAAGATCATTCTTCCAGCCAAGTAACACATGCATGCGGCCGTCTGCCCTCGGGCAGATGGCCTTTTTTACGCGTCATCCTCTTCCCGGCCGAGCTTTGTTTTTCAGACTCTCGCGCTATCGCTTAATGTCCCATCCCTCCCACTTGGCTATAAACTCTCGGCAGACACCGTCTGCGCGACATTGAGACGGCTTGACGGTCCGTGAAATAAGAAGACTCGCCACATTTCGCGGCCCGAGCACGGCCATCCGTACCGCCAGATCGTCTAAACGTTAAATCGTATGGACGGGCTTTACGTTAGGCGTTGCGAGCGTCGTTCGCCGGATGATCACGTGACGAATTAGCAAGTTGGTCAGGCCTTGGTGTGCAGCTTGGCACGTTGTACCATGCACACCTGTCTTACATGGCCTCATCTCAATACGTGCAGTAGCGCACCCAAACGGAGTTCAAAGGATTCGCATGAAAGCAATCGTTACCGGCATCACTGGTCAAGACGGCGCCTACCTGGCTGAACTGCTGCTTGGCAAGGGCTACACCGTCTACGGCACCTATCGTCGTACCAGTTCTGTCAATTTCTGGCGGATCGAAGAACTGGGCATCCAGAACAATCCAAACCTGCACTTGGTCGAATACGACCTGACAGACCTCTCGGCCAGCATCCGTCTGCTGCAGACCACTGAAGCCACCGAGGTGTACAACCTCGCCGCGCAGAGCTTCGTGGGTGTTTCCTTTGAGCAGCCAATCACCACCGCCGAAATCACCGGCCTGGGCGCTGTCAACCTGCTGGAAGCCATCCGTATCGTTAACCCGAAAGTCCGCTTCTACCAAGCGTCGACTTCCGAGATGTTCGGTAAGGTTCAGGCCATTCCTCAGGTCGAGGACACTCCGTTCTACCCGCGCAGCCCTTATGGCGTTGCCAAGCTGTACGCACACTGGATGACCATCAACTATCGCGAGTCGTACGGCATTTTTGCGACCAGCGGCATCCTGTTCAACCACGAGTCGCCACTTCGCGGCCGTGAGTTCGTAACGCGCAAAATTACTGACACTGTTGCCAAGATCAAGTTGGGTCTTCAGGACTCGCTGGTACTGGGCAACATGGACGCCAAGCGCGACTGGGGCTTTGCCAAAGAGTACGTCGAAGGCATGTGGCGCATGCTGCAGGCTGATGAGCCGGACACCTTCGTCCTGGCCACCAACCGCACTGAAACCGTTCGTGACTTCGTCGCGATGGCGTTCAAGGCTGTCGGTATCACCATCAACTGGAGTGGTGAAGCGGAAGAAGAGAAAGGCACCTGCGCCGACACTGGCAAGGTCCTGGTCTCGGTCAATCCTAAGTTCTACCGTCCGACTGAAGTTGAGCTGTTGATCGGTAACCCGGCCAAGGCCAAGGAAGTCTTGGGCTGGGAGCCGAAGACCAACCTGGAAGAGCTGTGCCGCATGATGGTGGAAGCCGACCTGCGTCGTAACGAGAAAGGGTTTTCGTTCTGATGAGTATGGCCGGCAAGCGCGCGCTGATAACGGGTATTCATGGATTCACGGGGCGCTACATGGCGGCCGAGCTCGTAGCCCAAGGCTGCGAGGTCGTCGGTCTGGGCAGTCATCCGTCCGACGATGCCAATTATCATCAGGCTGACCTCACCGATCTGGTGGGTCTGAGCAAGCTGCTGGCAGAGCTTCAGCCGGACATCGTTGTTCATCTCGCAGCATTGGCCTTTGTCGGGCACGGCGCAGCGGATGCGTTCTATCAGGTCAACCTGATCGGTACGCGCAACCTGCTCGAAGCCATTGCTCACTGCGGCAAAACGCCTGAAAGCGTTTTGATCGCCAGCAGTGCCAATGTGTACGGCAATGCGTCGGAGGGGTTGCTTGACGAGAGCACCACACCGGCGCCGGCCAACGATTACGCCGTCAGCAAGCTGGCCATGGAATACATGGCCAGTCTGTGGTTCGGGCGGTTGCCGATCATCATCGCGCGTCCGTTCAACTACACCGGCGTGGGGCAGGCGGATAACTTCCTGCTCCCGAAAATCGTCAAACACTTCCGCGAGAAGGCCGACAAGATCGAGCTGGGCAACCTGGATGTGTGGCGTGACTTCAGCGACGTCCGTGCGCTGGTGTCCGCCTACCGCGGGCTGCTGGAGGCCAAGCCGTTTGGTCAGTACGTGAACGTCAGTTCGGGCAAGACTCACTCGCTCCGCGAAGTGCTCGACATGTGTCGCGCCATCACGGGCCACGACCTTACCGTCGAAGTGAACCCTGCTTTCGTGCGAGCCAACGAGGTGAAGACCCTGTGTGGTGACAACAGCAAGCTGAAGTCTCTGGTCCCAGGCTGGCAGACACCCGAGCTGAGCGAAACGCTTGGCTGGATGCTGGCCGACGCGTAACTCCGCAACATCCAACCCGAAGCGCTGTGAGGCGCTTCGGGTTTTCCTTTATTCTCCGCACCACACATCTCCGCTTTATACGCAAAGCACACCTCGCGAGAACAGCGGACGTTATCGTTTCGTCAGAGAATGCTGATGACCAAAGTTTTGCACTTCTTCAAGACCTACTTCCCGGAAAGCAAGGGCGGTGGCGTCGAGCAAGTCATCTTTCAGCTGGCACAGGGTTGTCAGGCTCACGGTATCCATTCCGAAGTGCTTTCCCTGAGCAAGGAAGGGGCGGCGCGTAACGAGACGGTCGGCAACCACATTGCCCATCGATCGAAGCAGGACTTGTACGTGGCCTCGACAGGTTTTTCGCTGTCGGGCATTCGGGACTTCAAGGAATTGGCGAGCGAAGCGGACATCGTGCATTACCACTTCCCGTGGCCATACATGGACATTGCGCACTTCGCCGCGCAGATCAATAAGCCGACGGTGGTGAGTTACCACTCGGACATCATTAAGCAGAAGACGCTGCTCAAGCTGTATGCGCCGCTGATGAATCGCTTCCTCGGCAGCGTGGACCGTATTGTGGTGTCCTCCCCCAACTACGCCGCCAGCAGCGATGTACTGACTCGCTTCAAGGATAAGGTGGAGATCATTCCGTTTGGTCTTGATCGAGCCACCTACCCTGCCCCGTCGCCTGCGAAGCTTGCGCACTGGAAACAGCAACTGGGCGAACGCTTCTTTTTGTTCGTCGGTGCGCTGCGTTATTACAAGGGCCTCGACTTCCTGCTGGAAGCTGCGGCGAAGAATCGCTTGCCGGTGGTGATCATGGGCGGCGGGCATCAGGAGCTTGAACTCAAGGCCAAGGCCAATGCGCTTGGGCTCGACAATGTCCTGTTTGTGGGCAGCCTGCCGGATGAAGACAAGAACGCGCTGCTGATGCTGTGTGAGACGTTTGTCTTTCCGTCACACCAGCGTTCGGAGTCGTTCGGCATCTCGCTGCTGGAAGCGGCGATGTATGGCAAGCCTATGATCTCGTGCGAGATGGGCACGGGGACCACCTTTATTAACATCGCGAACGAGACGGGGCTGGTCGTGGCGCCGCGTGATTCAAATGCGTTGGCGGTGGCGATGGAGACGCTCTGGAATGACAGAGAGCTCGCTAAGCAGATGGGATTGAAAGCGGTGCAGCGGTTTGAGTCGATGTTTACGGCGCCGACGATGGTGAAGGCGTACGCCGATTTGTATCAGGACGTGCTGCGCAAGCGATAGGCATTTTTGTAGGACTGGCTTTAGCCTGGAAAGGGGCATTGTCACGCCGCAGGATTGATGGCGATCACACCTGCCTATTCCCGGCTGAAGCCGGTCCCACTGACCGCAGCGTTCACCCTGTGGACCGGTTTTAGCCGGGAAGGCGTCAGTGGTCACGCCGCAGGATTGATGGCGATCACACCTGCCTATTCCCGGCTGAAGCCGGTCCCACTGACACAGCGCGGTCACCTAGTGGGACTGGCTTTAGCCGGGAAGGCGTCGGTTGTCACGCTGAAAATCTGACGGTGCTCATGCAGGCCTCTTCCCGGCTGAAGCCGGTCCTGCATTGATCGCGCTGAAGTCCGGGCACTGGTGAGATCGCCCGGACTCGCGCCGTATTTTCCTTACGGCTTACGCTTGCGCGGCCCGGTGTTGAACACCGGCACTTTCCGAACAGGCTTGGCCGCTGGCACTTCCGCCGCAGTCTCTCCGCTGTCTACCCACTTACCGAGGTTGCGTTTACCGCCGCCCCCGCTGGTTTTGGGTTTCTTCGGTTTTTTCGGCTTTTTGAGAATTTGCCCGGTGGCATCGGTCACCGGTACGCGGTGTTCCGGGATGAAGTCGGGTTCTTCGCGGCGTTGCAGGGTCTGGCGGGTCAGCACTTCGATGGCGCTGAGCAAGTCGACCTCGTCGGCGCACACCAGAGAGATCGCTTCGCCGGTCTGGCCCGCGCGGCCGGTGCGACCGATGCGGTGGATGTAGTCTTCGGCAACGATCGGCAGGTCGAGGTTGACCACGGTCGGCAGGTCGTCGATGTCCAGACCACGGGCGGCGACATCAGTGGCGACGAGGATCTGCACGTCACCGCTCTTGAAACGATCCAGTGCGCGCTGGCGAGTGGCTTGGGGTTTGTCGCCGTGAATGCCGTCGGCGTTGATGCTCAGGCCTTGCAGGCGCTCCACCAGTTGATCGACGCCGACGCGGGTCTTGGCGAATACCAGCACCTGGCTCCAGCGCTGCTTTTTGAGCAGATGAATAAACAGCTCGCTTTTACGCTTCTTGTCGACGGTGACGATCCACTGCTTGACCGACGACGCCGCCACGTTGCGCGGGCTGACTTCGATGCTCAGCGGGTTGTCGAGCATTTGCTCGGCCAGCGCGCGAATGGCATCGGAGAAGGTCGCGGAGAACAGCAGCGTCTGGCGACGTTTCGGCAAGGCGGCGTAGATGCTGCGCAGCTCTTCGGAGAAGCCCAGATCGAGCATGCGATCAGCTTCGTCGAGGATCAGCGTTTGCAGCTGGGAAAACTTGACGGCGTTCTGGCGATGCAGATCGAGCAAGCGACCGGGGGTGGCCACCAGCACGTCGACGCCTCGGCGCAGCTTCATCATCTGCGGGTTGATGCTCACGCCGCCATAGGCCGCGTAAGTGGTCAGCGGCAGGTGTTCGCCGTATTGAGCGATGGCTTCGTGAACCTGTTCGGCCAGCTCGCGGGTCGGCACCAGGATCAGCGCACGCACCGAGTTAGGGGCGACTTTGGGGCCTTCCATGGTCAGGCGTTGCAGCAACGGCAGCGCGAAGCCCCCGGTTTTGCCGGTGCCGGTCTGGGCGGCGGCCATGAGGTCGCGGCCTTCGAGCACGGGCGGGATGGCCCGGGCCTGAACGGGGGTGGGCGTCTGGTAGCCCAGTGTTTCGAGGGCACGCAGCAGGGGTTCGATCAGGCCGAGGGAGGCGAATGTCATTTGAATACCGTTGGAAAAAGATCAGCGCACACGCGTCTGTAGAAGACGATTGCGCGCAGTTTACCCTTTCTCTACCGGTTTCTGCTTGCGCCACTGCGGCAGGCCGATGAGCACGACGGCGCTGATGATCACCGCCATCGCCGCGCCTTCTGCCCAGCCGATGTGTTCGCCCGCGAACAACACGCCGAGCAGCACCGCCACCGCGGGGTTGACGTAGCAATAGCTGGTCGCGGCAGCGGGTCGGACATTTTTGAGCAGGTACATGTAGGAGCTGAACGCGACGATGGAGCCAAACACCACCAGATAGGCCATCACCAGCCAGCCGGACAGGCCGGGGGACTGGGTGACGCGCTCACCGCTGACGAAGCTCCCGAGCAGCAGCACGGCGCCGGCCACCAGCATTTCGCAGGCGCTGGCCATGGGTCCTGAAGGCAGCGGCAGGTAGCGGCTCCACACCGAACCGAACGCCCAGGTGGCGGCGGCAAAGATAACCAGCGCCGCGCCCATGGGGCTGGCCTGCAGGTTGGAGCCAAGGTTGAGTAGGGAGATGCCGACGAGGCCGAGCAGGATGCCGGCCCATTCAAGGCCGGTATTGCGATGGCCCCAGAACAGACCGAACAGCAAGGTGAAGAGTGGCACCGAGGCCACCGCCAGTGCGGCAACGCCGGAGGCAACGCCCGCATGTTCCGCCAGGGTGACGCCGCCATTGCCGCAGGCGAGCAACAGAAAGCCGATCATGCCGGCGGCCTTCCATTGTTTCCAAGTAGGCATCGGCGCGCCGCGAAAGCGCATGAAGGCGAACAGGATGGAGCCGGCGATGGTGAAGCGCACCCCGGCCATCATCAGTGGGGGCCAGGTCTCAATGCCGATGCGGATGGCGAGGTAGGTTGAGCCCCAGATCACATAAAGCGCGAAAAAGGCCCCGATGAGCAGCAGGGGAAAACGGCGGGCGGCAGGCATGAAGGGCTCTGGTGCAGTCATTTATTGTGGGACTGATTCTAGAAATGTCCGGGGCAATGACGTCAGTTACAAATGGGGATTATTCGACCCGTACACTTTTAGCGCATTCCCCGGCGTCTTCCCCCTGTCTTTCATCGGCTGCAGAAATAAACGGCCTTAAGTCACAAGAAAACGTGCCGACAACTTCATCAGTAATGGGATTGAGGGGGTTTAGGCGTGCCCTGGCGTACCTTCTCGCCGAGTAAACACCAGCGTCATTTCAAGGCGAGGGAAACTCGCTCGAGGGTCACAACGCCCGCTTTCAAGCCGTTTCAGCGGTTTGAAGTCATCCCGATCCTTACCCGATTCTCGCTTCATTGATTTGGGCAGGCATGCCTTGCCCCGGAGTTTCTACATGTGTTCAGTGTGCGATGCGCTCACCCAACTTTGGGCCGAAGGAGCAACCGGCCAAGGCGTGAGCAAACAGACAGCCACCAGCCAGGCGGTTCTTGGACATCTGACGCTGGACCAGCAAGCCAGCTACCTGACCGATGGGTTTTGGTACGATTCCTATGGCGGTTCCCAGCACCACTTTGACGTGCATGCCGGTGGGTCGCTCACCGTCAATTTGGCCAGCTTGAGTGCGAACGCCCAGGCTGTTGCGCGATCTGCGCTGCAAACCTGGACCAACGTCAGTGGCCTCCACTTTGTAGAAACCTCCGCTGCCGCTGCGATCAATTTCAGCGAAAACAAAAGCGGCGCATACAGCAGCTCCAATTACGTCGGCAGCGTTATCTCGGACAGCAGCGTTAACATCGCTTCCGATTGGGTGAATTACGGTCGGTATTATCAGCAAACCTATATTCATGAAATCGGCCACGCGCTGGGGTTAGGCCATGCGGGCAATTACAACGGCGACGCGGTCTTTCCCAACGATGCCTTCTATCAAGAGGACAGCTGGAAATATTCGATAATGTCCTACTTCAGTCAGGACCAGAATATTTACTCCGATGCCTCCTTCGGCTACGTCGCTACGCCCATGTTGGCAGACATCGTGGCCATCCAGTCACTGTACGGCACCGCCGTTACCCGCACGGGTAACGATACTTACAGTTTCAACAATAATGCGACTAACACCGGAACCGACTTTACGCCTGGCTTGGTGGCCACGATTTATGATTCGGCCGGCAATGACACGATCAACGTCAGCGCCTATGTCGGCGCTCAAATAGTCGATTTGAGAAGTGAAGCTTTTTCCAGCGTGTACGGCGGCCTGTCGAATATTGCAATCGCACGCGGCACAGTTATCGAGAACGCGATTACTGGTGCAGGTGCGGATGCGCTGATCGGCAATGCCAGTGACAACTTTCTCAATGCAAACGCGGGCAATGACTTGCTGCAAGGCGGCGATGGCAATGATCGGCTGATGGGTGGAACCGGCTCGGATTTGCTCTACGGTGGCAACGGCATCGACACCGCTGTGTATGCGGAGGTAGGGGGCCGTTATTTCGCAACCTACGATGCCGCGCTTGTAAGAAATGCCACCTTAAGCGTTCATGATGCGCAATCGTCCGATGTGGACACGCTCTCAAGCATCGAACAGTTGGCTTTCATGGACCGCAGTGCCAGTCTGGACGAACTGCTCATGGCTTTTCGCAGCCGGTATGGCGCGTTCAACGGCGAGAGTGACGCCACTGTTTCGCTGAGTTTTAGTACGGACCTTCATCACATCGCGCTCACTGAGGACCAGGCTGACGTCGCCAGGCTCTATGCAGTGTTCGGTCGTACGCCCGATTATCAAGGTTTGAATTACTGGCTGGCGCAGCAGGCGATGGGCAGTTCGTACGCAGAGATTCGCGATGCTTTTGTGAATTCCGCTGAAGTAGTACAGCGCTACAGCGTGCTTGATAACCGGGACTTTGTCCTTGATCTGTATAAGACCCTGCTGCATCGCACGGGCGATGATTCAGGTGTGTCGTACTGGAACACGCTTCAGGAACATGGTTTAAGTCGAACAGCAGTCATTGACAACTTACTTAACTCGCGCGAGAGCCGAGACTTCTCCGAAGGCGAAACGGGATTCATAAGGATCGTGGATCATAACGCCTGGAATAACCTGGATATGATGGTGGGCAAGGGTTTAGCCATTGGCACGGCTGGTGATGATCAGATCAGCGAGCAGGAAGTCAGGCTGGACAGCACCGCGGGCTCATATCTGTTGGGCAACGCCGGTGTCGACACGTTTATTTTCAACGACGCTGCATCCGCCTACAGGATTAGCGCACTCGGTACCGACGCGCTATCAATCGGTCGCTCCACAGGTGCTGCTGCGCACTTTGAGCTGAGTGGCTTCAATGTGCTTGATTTCGCAGATCGCGATGTGTTCATTCTCGACTCGGCGCAGGCGAGTATTGGCCGCCTGTATACCATTCTGGATCGTGCTCCAGATACCGAAGGCCTGAAGTTCTGGCTGTCTGTGGGCGCTTCAGGCGAAACCGGTGCGCAGCTTGCGAATACCTTTGTACAATCTGCCGAATTTTCCCAGAGCCTGCCCAATGGCAGCAACGCAGCCTTTGTAGACCAGCTGTATAACAAGGTGCTGGGCAGAGGGAGCGACGCTGACGGCCTGGCCTATTGGGTCCACTCGCTGGAAAGCGGCACAAGCCGTGGGCAGGTCGCATTCAATATTGCCAACGTGGCGGAGTCTGCTGCACTAACCGAAGGCGATGCCGGGTTCATCCACTTGGTCGGGCATGCAGACTGGGCTTAAGCCTCCTGCGCCAGAGGCTGGATAACCCTGCGGAGGAACATCCTGCAGGGTTTCATCCCGCCTGGCTTGTTGGAAACGCATTTGCACGCGCAAGCTCCCTCGGCACGCAGGCACTTCGAGCAGGTGGAGGCATTGCAAAGACTGGCTATCGCCAATACCTGTCCAAACGCTGAGCCGATTACAAGAACAGGGCTAGAGCCCCCGATGCTTGCTTATCGCTTCGGCAATCTTCTTCGCCGGAACCTTCTGCAATGTACACAGCAACTGGTGGGAAACGCCCGCCAGGCCATGGGTGTCGCGCAGTTGATGGCCCAGGTGCAGCGTGAGGTTGGCGGCCATTTCGGCATCGGCCATGGCCCGGTGAGCCTTGCCGGTGTGGGGCAGGCCCGCCCAGCTGGTGAGGGTGCCGAGTTTGTGGTTGGGCGCGCTTGGCAGTAGACGCCGCGCGAGCAACATAGAACAGGCAAAGCTTTGCACGCGATTGCGCTTGATGCGCGACAGCTCGAAATCCCAGAACTTCTGGTCGAAAGAGGCGTTGTGCGCCACCAACGGCGTCAGGCCGACGAACTCGGCGACTTCGTTCATCACGCGTTCGGCCGGTGGCGCTGTGCGCAGCATGCTGTTGCTGATGCCGGTAAGGGATTCGATAAACGACGGAATGCGCACGCCGGCGTTCATCAGGCTCTGATAACGCTCGACGATCACACCCTGCTCGACGATGACCACAGCGATTTCCGTGGCGCGGCAGTAGCTGCTGGGGGAAATGCCGGTGGTCTCGAAGTCGATGACGGCGATGCGTTCTTGCATGGAATGACCTTCAAAAAATAGCGGGTTTTTCGCGTTTTAGGTATTAGCGCTGCGCGAATGCAGCAGTGAACACCCCTTCGGCGAACACGACACGCCCCCGTAGGAGCTGTCGGAGGTTACGACGGTGGCGAACGCGGTGGGTCAGTCGAACCATAATAATCAGACAGATCGGGTTCGCCAGCAAGCCGGCTCCTACAGGTTTGGCGGTGTTTGTCACTTTGCGGTCACGTCTCGCGAACAACGTGGTTTCAATCAACGCAGACCGGCTGGCCGCGCGGCTCAACCTCGGAAATCGTCCTGGTGGCTCACCACTGATCGCCTTCGTGGCACGCCCCTGATCGACTCCACGCACGTCCCTGATCGACTTCACGCACGCCTCTGTAGGAGCTGTCGGAGGTTACGACGGTGGCGAACGCGGTGGGTCAGTCGAACAATGATGATCAGACAGATCGGGTTCGCCAGCAAGCCGGCTCCTACAGGTTTGGCGGTGTTTGTCACTTTGCGGTCACGTCTTGCGAACAACGTGTTTTAAATCAACGCAGACCGGCTGGCCGCGAGGCTCAGTCTCGGAAATCGTTCTGGTGGCTCACCACTGATTGCCTTCGTGGCACGCCCCCGTAGGAGCTGTCGGAGGTTACGACGGTGGCGAACGCGGTGGAGCAGTCCACCCGTGATCATGAGCCGGGCCGGGTTCGCCAGCAAGCCGGCTCCTACGGGTTCGGCGGTGTCAGCCTTTGCGGCCAAGTCTAGCGAACAATGTGGTTTCAATCGGCACTGGTCAGCATGGCAATCACGCCCTGAGCAGCAACCCGCCTTCAATCGGCACATATCGGCTGGCGGCGCGTATCAACGAATTCGCGGTCAACCCGGGCACGCCGTAGGCAATCGCTTCGACGCCGTGCTTGCTGATGATGCGCTCCAGCAGCAGGTCGAAATCTCCATCGCCCGACGCCAGCACCACCTCATCGACATTCGGCGCAACGTCCATGATGTCGATGGTGATGCCCACGTCCCAGTCGCCTTTGGCCGAGCCGTCGCTGCGCTGGATGTAGGGCTTGAGTTTGACGGTAAAACCGAGGTTGCGCAGGATCTGCTGGAATTGCTGTTGCTTGCTGTCGCCACGGTCAATGGCATAGGCATACGCCTCGACGATCTCGCCACGCTGGCTGATGTCGGCCCACAGGGCGGCGTAGTTGAAGTGGCAACCGTGAGCCTGACGTACTGTGTAATACAGGTTTTGTACGTCGGCGAAGACCGCGATTCTTCTCACCCAAATTCCTCAATGCGCTGACAAGCGACAGGGGCCGAAAACCGGACCGGCGCTCAGTATGCCAGTTTGAGGGAGGGATTGAAGGATTGGGTGTGGAGGTGACTGCGGGACACAATCTGTATTCCTGACACCCCGCAGTCGCGATTCATCCCAGAACGGTGTAGGAGCGCGCTTGCCCGCGAAGAGGCCGGTACATCCGATACATATCTGTCGTCGGAACAAATTCTTCGCGGGCAAGCGCTCCTACAGGGACTGCTGACCCACCGCGTTTCCACAGGGCGGTGGGGTTTGCGCCTACGAGGTCAGACGAACGAATCGTCGTCATCAAACATGCCACCACCTGTGTCGCCGCCGTAATCGGTGTCGGCAAACCCGTTTGGATCACTGCCCCAGGCATCATTGCCGGTGTTGTCATTTCCCGTCACGCGCTGCTGATCATCACCCCAACCACCGCTGCCGCCTTGATCATGTTCGGCGGCAGGCAGCGCCGGCTGTTCCTGGATGATCTCGACGATTTCCTGCGGTTGGCTGTTGTGGTGGAACAGGCTGCTGATGCCCTCGGCCAGCATCACACCACCGGCCACGCCTGCTGCGGTTTTCAGCGCGCCGCCCAGAAAGCCACTGCCGACCGGTGCAGCCGGGGCCTGTTGCGGTTGGGCATAGTTTTGCTGTGGCTGAGCGTAGTTCTGCTGCGGCGCGTTGTAGGGCGGCGGGCTTGCAGGACCGCTGTCACGCCAGCCGCCAGTGGAAGGCTGCGGGCTCGATGGGCGAGAAAACGACGAAGCCGGCTGCTGAGCCTGCGGTTCACGCGAGCCGCCGCCGAAGATGCTCGACAGGAACCCGCCGCCGCTGTTGGACGGCGCGGCGGGCGCTGCGGCTCGCAGGCGCTGCAATTCCGCCTGCAATTGCTGGATCTGCTCGTCGCGCTGACGGCTCTGAGTTTCCAGCTGCTTGATCGCGACTTCCTGCACCAGAATCGACTGCGCCATGTAGTAAGGCGCGGCAGGCTGGCGAGTCAGGTGCTCCTTGATCAGCGCTTCGGCCTGCGCGTCACGGGGGGCCGATTCGGTTTCCGCTTGTTTGAGTTTGCCAAACAAGCCGTCGATCAGGGTTTGTTCTTCGCTGTTCATGGCGACCTCGTTAGATTGCCGTAGGAATTCTGTTTCGAGCCATTGCTCGGACGCATCCAGTAATGGGGGCCTTCAAGGGGGATTCAATAGGATGTAAAAAAAGTTAAGAACACCCGCCTCATCCCGCCGGTTGGCCCGTTCTGCGGGTCTACGTTACAGTGTTGGCCTGCTTAGCCCTGTGATCCGTTCATGAATCCGCTGACCATTCTGCAAGACTCGCTGTACTTCTTCCGACGCAACTTCGGCAGCATTCTCACGCTGTGCCTGCCGCTGGTGATTCTGGAGGCACTGACCAAGCAACTGATCGGCTTTGGCCAAGGCCCCGGGACCGTGCAATTGCTGGTCGGTTTGCTGTTTTACCCCCTCTACACCGGCGCATTGATTCTCTTTCTGGACGCAAAAACGCGCGGCGAAGAGCCTCCCAAGGCGAATCTGTTTGCCGCAGCGCTGCGCCTGTGGCCCATGTTCGCAGTCCTGACCGCGTTGAGCACGCTGTTGATTATGGCCGGGATGTCGCTGTTCATCCTGCCGGGCGTGTGGGTGATGATCAAACTGGTCCTGTCGGAGTACCTGCTGGTGCTGCGTGGCATGGGCCCGCTTGAGGCGATGCGCGAAAGCTTCAGGATGACCCAGGGCCACGTGCTGCGCATTTTCACCTGCGTGTTGTGCGTTTACATTCCGCTGTCGCTGCTGGAAGCCCTGAGCTACTACGTGTTGCCGGACCAGCAAAGCCCGATGCTGTCGATCGCGGTGGACAGCGTTTCCAGTTTCTTGCAGTTGTTCATCAGCGTGGTGATGTTCCGGCTGTTCATGCTCATCGACACCCCCGCCCGGCCGACCTGAGGCACGACGATGGCCCGTCCGGTGCGCTATCTCCTGTACGTCGCGGTGTTCGTCGGGCTGTCCGGGATTCTGCTGTATGACCTGACCTGGCATCCTGCCCGACGGGAGAACGTGGCGGTGTCCTGCAACGCGATGGATGCAAAGCCACCGGTGCTGGCGGCAGGTCAGACGCTCAAGGTGATGACCTGGAATATTCAATACCTGGCCGGCAAACGATACGTGTTCTGGTACGACCTGCCCGATGGCAGCGGCCCGGACGAACGCCCTACCCCGGAGGACCTGGCCTATAACCTCGACGAGGTGGCGCGGGTCATTCGTGACGAGCAACCGGACGTTTTGCTGTTGCAGGAAGTTGACGACGGCGCGAAGAACACCGACTACGGCAACCAACTCGCCCTGCTTCAGGCGCGCGTCGCGGATCTCTACCCGTGCAGCACCGAAGCGTTTTACTGGAAGTCGGATTTTGTACCGGACCGGCACATCTTCGGCAGCGTCGGGCGCAAGCTGGCGACGCTGAGCCGGTATCAACTCGACAGCGCCGAACGCCTGCACCTGCCCTCCTCCTCCAGCAATTTCATCAGCCGACTGTTTCAGCCCCAACCTGCGCTGCTGGTCAGTTACCTCCCCCTCAGCGATGGCCGAAGCCTGGCCGTGACCAACACGCACCTGAGCGGCGTTGCGTCAGGCAGCGACGTGCAACAGCGACAGGTGGCGGCGGTGCGTCAGTTGCAACAATCCTTCGAGCAAAACGCCACGTTGTGGATCACCGGCGGCGACTTCAACTTGCTGCCGCTGGGGCAATATCAGCGACTGGCCGTTGAACAACGCGCACCGTATTCGGCGGTGAGTGAGCTTCAGGGCTTGTGGGAAAGCTTCCCGATGATCCCGAGCAACGACGAGGTGAACGGCGAGGACCGGCGCAAGTGGTACACCCGCTTCCCCAACGATCCCCGCATCAGCGGCCCGGACCGGACGCAGGACTTTGTGTTCTACAGCCCGGAATTGAAGAAGATTGAAGCGCGGGTGAGGCAGGCCGATACGTTGTTGATTTCTGACCACATGCCGGTGATTGCGCGGTTCAGCGTGCCAGCGAAGGCGGAGTAGAAAGACCGTTGTAGAGCCCTCTTTGCGGGCGCATGAGAGGGGCACTTGCTCCTGCCCGACCCGTGCCGGATTCCCCGGCACCGGTCGCTGCAATCAGAACGTGACGCTGGCCGTAAGTCGCGCGGTTCGGAGCGCGCCCTCCTCCACCTGGAGCGTGCTGCTGCCCGTGGTGGCCGGGTAGTATTCTCTGTTGAACAGGTTGTCGATGTTCAGCTGCAGACTGGTCTTGTAGTCATGGGTGGGTAAATCCCAGCGTACAAAGGCATCGGCCGTCGTGTAGCTGTCGAGCCAGAAGCTATTGGCATCGTCGCCCGGCCGCTCTCCGACGTATCGGGCACCTGCACCGACATGCCACTTGCCGGTTTCGGCAGGCAGCCCGAGTTGATGACTGAGGTACAGGCTCGCGGTGTGCATCGGCGCATTGGGCAAACGGTTGCCTTCCTGCTCAGGGGATTCTGCGTTTTTCAGCACCTCCGTGTGGTCATAGGCGTAAGTGCCGATGATGCTCCAGTTGCGCGCTATCTCTCCGGTCACATCCAGCTCGACCCCTCGCGAGCGGGCCTTCCCTACCGCCTCGTCAATGCTGTCGCCGTTGCTCTGCAGCACGCTGTTTACCAGGTTTTTCTTGACGATGTCATACACGGCCAGGTTGACGTTGAGCGCCTGGACCGGGCTGTATTTGATACCGACTTCGTAGCTGCGACCTTCGGTAGGCTTGAAGCTGTTGCCGGCATCGTCGGCATCATTCGGCACGAAGGAACGGCTGTAGTTTGCGTAGAGCGCGACGTTGTCGGCCGGCTGATAAACGATCCCGCCAAAGGGCAAAAATTTATCGCCGTTGGAATCGGCACCCGGTGCGTACGCGCTGCCCAGCCCTTGATCGCTGTATTGATCCCAGTGTTCCTGACGACCACCAAAGACCAAAATCCAGCGGTCATTGAGGTGCCAGTTGTCCTTGAAGTACGCCGAGGTCGTGACCAGGTTATTTTCGGCGTTGCTCTGCGCTGCGCTGACGGTCGAAGGCTCAGCGAGATTGCCGTAGGTGGGGTTCTGGATGTTGAGGTTGCCCGCAGAGCTACTGGCGTTGCGGTAGGTTTTGCCGCGGTATTTATCCAGCGACTCGTTGTCCACCCCGACGACGATCTCGTGCCGCTGGCCGAACAACTGCTGATCGCCTATGAAGTCCAGCGCGGTATAGCGGCTCTCATAGTCATAGTGCCCACCATTGGCGATCCGGCGCAGGTTGCTGCCGTTCAAGGTGCTGGGCTGGGCAATCGCCAGACTGTAACGATCCTCCGTCCAGCCGTAGGTCAACCGGCTTCGCCAGTCGTCATTGAGCTGGTACTCAAACTTTGCGGTAGTGCTTTGGCTGATGCCGACGGTCTTGGCCCAGCGCTCATCCAGGCGATCGCGGTAACTGATGTCGGCCGGGTGGCCTTTGACAAATACGGTGCCGCGGTCAAAGGGACTCGCGTAATCGTTGTAGGTGTAGGCAAGCGAGAAACTGGCGCGGTCGCCGACCCAGGCGATCGATGGCGCTATAAGCGTGTGCTCATCGACACCATAATTACGCCAGTAGTCCTCGTGGGAGCGCTCGGCAACCAGACGGTAAGCCAGATTGGTATCACCGAGCGGTCCGGTGGTGTCCACCCCAAGCGTCCCGCCGCCTTCACTGAAACCAGAGCCCGTCAATGTCGTGCTTTGGGTGAACTGCGGTTGCTTGCTGATCACGTTGATCAGCCCGCCCGGCTCCAGCGCGCCATACATCAGCGACGCAGGGCCCTTCAACACTTCCACGTGATCGGTGGTGGCGCCGAGATTGCGGCCAATCGCCGAGCGGACCCCGTCCCGCAAGATGGAGTTGTCGTCGTTGCTGCCAAATCCGCGCTTGATCACAGCATCCTTCGTGCCCCCCAAGGTATTCGTCTGTGACACACCACTAACGAAGCGCATGGCGTCATTCAGGTCTTTGACCTGATAGTCGTCCAGGGTTTGCGCAGTGACCGTGTTGACCGTTTGGGCTTCATCCCGATTCTGGGTTGAGGTCTTGCTGGCGGTACTCCCTTCAGAAACCGTATAGCTTCCCGAGCCGTCAGCTGCATCGCGTGTGGACTGGATGACACTGGGCGCCAGTTCGGTAACCGTCTGAGCAGCCGTTGCAAGACCAGGTAGAGCGGAGCACAGCAGGACTGATGCATGAATCCGGTTAAAGCGCTTGACCACGAGCTGACTCCGTAAATAAAACCAACGCAAATGCGATTCGTTATTATTACACGAGTTGAAGCGGCATTTACCTCATGGCGTGTGAAGTTGTTTTTCGTCCGCTCGTTGTCATGCCAGTGCGCAGCCCGTTTACTTCCTCGGCTTCACCCGCGCGGTCGGCTCGGCGATCAACGGATCGTCCGGCCAATAGTGCTTCGGATACCGGCCCTTCAAATCCTTCTTCACCTCGGCATAGGTGCTGCGCCAGAAATTGGCGAGGTCTTGGGTGACTTGCACCGGGCGGCGGGCCGGGGACAGTAGATGCAGTTTGACGCTCTGCCGGCCGTTGGCGATGCGCGGGGTGTCGGCCAGGCCGAACAGTTCCTGCAGGCGCACCGCAAGCACAGGCGGTGACTCGCTGTAGTCCAGGCGTACGGAGGACCCCGAGGGAACGGTCAAATGGTGCGGCGCCCACTCTTCGAGCCGCTGCGGCAAGGGCCACGGCAGCAGGTTATGCAGGATCGACGACAGGTCCAGATTGCCAAAGTGGCTCAACCGCGTGACCTTGCCCAGATACGGCAACAGCCAATGCTCCAGCGCTGCCAGCAACGCGTCATTGCTGACATCAGGCCACTCGCTTTCGCTCAGCTTTTGGAGATCCAGCTGACGCAGCAGACCGACGCGGGCTTGCCATTGGCGCAACTCCGGCGTCCATGGCAGCAGCTCCAGTCCTTTGCGTCGCACCAACGCCAGCAAGGCCTGGCCGCGCGCTGAATCATCCAGACCGGTCAACGGCTCACGGCTAATAATCAGCTCGCCAGCCTTGCGCTGACGCTCAGCGCGGAACACGCCTTCGCGCTCATCCCAATCCAGCTGATCGAACACCGTCACCTGCTCGGCCAGCACGCTTTCAAACAATGCAGGCTCGAACTCGGCCGCCAGGTAAATCCGCTCCTCGCGCTGGCCCTGCCGACTGCCCAGGTCAGCAATCACCAACCATGGCTGTTTCATCAGCGCGTCGGGTTCGGCAAACAAGGCGGCGCGGCCATTGGCGAGCCGATACTCCGCGCCACCAGGCCTGCGTTGTTGCGCGACACGGTCGGGATACGCCAACGCCAGCAGCGCGCCGAGCCAGCGAGGATGATCAGGGTCAGTGACCGCTTTGCATGCCGCCCCCCTTAGATACCCGCGATATTGCCGAGACAACTGCCGTGCCCTTTGCACCCCGCCCTGGGCGCCTTTCGCGGCTCGCTCGGCGCCCGCCAGCAGCGTCAGCCGACTGTGCAGATCGGCACCGGCGCCGCGCAGAATATCGCGCTCGCCCAACAGCGCAGCCACATCGCACGCCAGCGCACCCAAGCCAAGCTCATGACCACGCAACAACAAATGGGCGATGCGCGGATGGGCAGGCACCTGCGCCATCGACTGGCCGTGGGCAGTGATTTTCCATGCGCCGCCCGGCTCCCGCGTTAAAGCGCCCAGTCGTGCCAGCAGGTCCTGGGCCTGGGCATAGGCAGCCGCCGGCGGCAGGTCCAGCCAGATCAAGTGCGCCGGCTCGACACCCCATCGCGCGAGCTGCAAGGCCAGGCCGGCCAGATCGGCCTGAAGGATCTCGGCCGCGCCGTACGCCGCCAGTTGATCGTGCTGCGCCTCGGACCACAATCGATAGCACACACCCGGTTCAAGCCGCCCTGCCCGGCCCGCGCGTTGAGTCGCGCTGGCCCGGGATATCCGCTGCGTATCAAGACGCGTCATGCCGCTGCCGGGATCGAAGCGTGGCACCCGCGCCAGCCCCGCGTCGACAACCACCCGAACGCCGTCGATGGTCAGGCTGGTTTCGGCGATATTTGTGGCCAGCACGACTTTGCGTTTGCCTTTGGGGGCGGGCTCGATTGCCGCACGCTGGGCGCTCAGATCGAGTTCGCCGTGCAACGGACACAACATCACGTCACTGCGCTCGCCAATCGAATCAGCCAGTTGCTGATTGACGCGACGGATCTCCGCCTGCCCAGGCAGAAATACCAGCACGCTGCCGGATTCGTTGCCCAGCGCATCAAGCACGGTTTGCACCACGCGCGGCTCGATGAACTCTCCCGGCTGAAAAGGCCGCCCCCACTGCATCGACACCGGGAACATGCGTCCCTCGCTGCTGATAACCGGCGCGTCGTCGAGCAAACCCGACAGGCGCTCGCCTTCGAGGGTTGCCGACATCAGCAAAATCTTCAGTGGCTGCTCGTCACGAAACAGTGCCCGTCCGTTGAGGGTCAGGGCCAGCGCCAGATCAGCGTCGAGGCTTCGTTCATGAAACTCGTCGAATATAAGCAGCCCGACGCCTTCCAGCGAAGGGTCATCCTGCAAGCGCCGGGTGAGAATGCCCTCGGTGACCACTTCGATGCGGGTATCCGGGCCGACTTTGCTGTCCAGGCGAATCCGGTAACCCACGGTCTCGCCGACGCGCTCCCCCAGCTCGCTCGCTAATCTTTCAGCAGCAGCACGCGCAGCCAGACGCCGCGGCTCAAGCATCAGGATGGTCTGCCCCGCCAGCCAGTCTTCATGCAGCAGCGCCAGCGGCACGCGCGTGGTTTTGCCCGCGCCGGGCGGCGCTTCGAGCACCGCCTCGTTGCGGTCGGCAAAGGCCTGACGCAAAGCGGGCAGGACGGCATCGATGGGCAGTGAATTCATGTGGGCTCCTGAAACAGGGCGACGATTATACGGCCGCGGCTAAAGCTTTGTTCATCTGCGCCCACCGAACTCCCTCCCCCCACGGATACTCTTATTGCTTAGGCGTTTGCCTTGTATAGTTGCGACTTCTTCTGAGGAGATCCCCATGCGCATTCCTTCCCGTTTGATTGGCGGTGTTCTGGTTGCCAGTCTGCTGACGCAACTGACTGCCTGCGGCAGTATTTTTTACCCTGAACGTCGTGGCCAGATTCAGGGCAGCGGCCGGATGGACCCGGCTATTGTCATCCTCGACGCCATCGGCCTGCTGTTCTACATCATCCCCGGCGTAATCGCTTTCGGCGTGGACTTCGCTACGGGCGCGATCTACCTGCCAGGCGGCAAACAAGCGCAGGTCGATCCGCAGAAGCTGGCGCCGGCGGTTCGCACTGACGGCACGGTCGACAATCTCAAACTGCAGGCCATTATCCAGACTGAACTGGGCCGCTCGCTGCCATTGGACGACCCGCGCCTGATTCAGCACAAAGGCAGTACCCAGCAGCTTGCCGCTCTGGGCCTCGTGCCGTCGGCTTGAGTTTTTTGATTTGAAGGAAGCGCCATGAGCACCAGCCCCGAACACGCCCGCTTATTGCGTCTGGCCACCCGTGCGTCGCTTGCGGTCGCCAGCATCCTGATTGTCGCCAAAGCGGTGGCATGGTGGCTCAGCGGTTCCGTCAGTTTGCTGGCCGGCCTTACAGACTCCTTGCTTGATGGCGCGGCGTCGTTTCTCAATCTGCTGGCGGTGCACTACGCATTGCGCCCGGCTGATGACGATCACCGTTATGGTCACGGCAAAGCCGAAGCGTTGTCAGGCATGGCGCAGGCGTTGTTCATTGCGGTGAGTGCGTTTCTGATCGGCTTTCAGGCGATCGATCGCATTCAACACCCGCATCCGCTCGGTGATCCGGGGCTGGGCTTGCTGGTGATGGTGTTGTCGATTGGCCTGACGATCGCGCTGCTGACGCTGCAGCACCGCGTTGTCAAGGCGACTGGCTCGGCGGCAATTCGCGCGGACTCGCTGCATTACCGGTCGGACCTGCTCCTCAATTTCAGCATCATGCTGGCGCTTGGGCTGGCGTATTACGGCTATTCCCAGCTGGACGCCTATTTCGGTCTGGCCATCGCGTTTTACATTCTGTGGAGCGCGATCTCCATCGCCCGCGAGACCGTGTCGGTGCTGATGGACGCGGAGTTGCCCGTGGACGTCAGCGCAAAGATGCTCGAACTGGCCGAGGGCGTACCGGGCGTGTTGGGCGCGCACGACCTGCGCACTCGGATTTCAGGCAACCACTGGTTTGTACAACTGCACCTGGAACTGCCGGGCACGCTGACGCTGTCGGTGGCGCATGACTTGTGCGAGCGGGTTGAAGCGGCGATTCAGCAGGCATTCCCCAAAGCCGAAGTGCTGGTGCATGCCGATCCTCAGGAAGTCGTGAACCGCGATGGCGCACACCAACGCGGCCCGATTTTGAGTTGACAACGCCTTTGTGGGACCGGCTTTAGCCGGGAAGCTGTCAGGCGTCACACCGCAGATTTGACGGCGCACACACCGGCCTCTTCCCGGCTGAAGCCGGTCCCACTGACTCACCGCGTGCACTTGTGGACATTGGGTGTACATGCCTTTGTGGGACCGGCTTTAGCCGGGAAGGCGTCGGTTGTCACGCCGCAGATTTGATGGTGTTCAAACCGGCCTCTTCCCGGCTGAAGCCGGTCCCACTCAGGCATATGCGGTTACAGACCCGCGCTGTTACTGCTGAATGCTATACCCCCGCCCTGCATAACAACTGGCCATCGCCTGACGGTACACACCCAGCACTTCCGGTGCGGGTTGGTAGCCGGCGCTGGCCGGGTCGAAGTTGCTCTGCTGCACCGCGTAACGGTAGCAATCGTAGCGATCCTGTTCGATTTCCTGTTGCGGCTTGCCGTTAGGCGGATAGGCCACCACGTCGTAGGGGTTCGCTGCCTGCTGAATCGGCTGCTGCTGCGGCTGCTGCGGTGAATAGACCGGCTCGACACCCTGCGGCGGCTCGGCCACCACGTATTCCTGGGTGTTCTGCTCGTAGGTGTAATACGTCCCGGCAGCGACGAAGAACAGCGAGCTGCCCAGCCAGACCTGTTGCGCGTAGTCCGGCAGGTAGCGGACGCGAACACCGCGCGGCGGCTCTACGACCACATAACGCGGCCCTTGCGGGCGATACCAGTACCCGCTGGAGTAGTAATAATCCCCACCGCGATAGGGCACCCGCGAATAACCGCCTGGCATGCGGTCGATCTGGTAGCCGGGACGATAACGTGGGCCCGCGCCCCAACCGTCGCCATGTCCACCGGGACGGCCGCCCTGCCAGTTGCCGTTGTCGGGGCGATGATCACCCCCGCGCCAGCGGGTGTCCTGAGGTTGGTCCCGGTAAAAACCCTGACGCGGCTCCTGCGTCTGAACGACCGTGTCAGGCCGACCCTGAATGGGCAGGCCACCCTGACGGTCCTGCAGCTGACGCTGTTGCTGCTGCTGTTCCTGCTGACGGCGTTGCTGGTCCTGCATCTGCTGACGCTGTTGCTGTTGTTGCTGCTGCTGTTGGCGTTGGTCGTCGCGCAGGTTGCGCTCGCGTTCCTGCTGCTGGCGCTGCTGATTGGCGCGCTCTTGCTGATTCTGCTGAATCTGCCGATTTTGTTGCAGCTGTTCCTGCTGACGCTGCTGCTGTTGCTGCTGCGCCTGCTGTTGGCGTTGTTGCTGCTGCTGACGCTGTTGATCGTCGGCAAAGCCGCGCTGGTTCTCTTGCTGCTGGCGCTGCATCTCGAAGCCGCGCTGCTGCTGTTGGCGCTGCTGCTGTTGCTGCTGTTGCTGCTGCTGATTATTGTCGTCGGCCAACACCTGAGCACTGATGCTCAAGGCCAAGAGACTGACACCTGCCAAACGCCAGATGCGCATATTCATGCTTTCCTCACTGCGGCGCGGATACCTATGGATAGGACTGCGGGTCGGGTGCGCCGTTCGCCGCACTCTATCAGCGTGGCGAACGAAACCCTAGAAGCGCTAGCGCCGTTCAGTGCTGAATTTCGGGCGCAAAAAAAGAGGGCTCAATGGCCCTCTCTCGAATACTTCGTCCTGGCTCGACGCTTTTGACGCCGGCTCACCTCGCATCGTCTTCTGGACAGTGCGTAGCCCGGTGGCCTGATCAACCCTGTCGGGCTGGAGGCCGCGGCTGGCCTGATTGGGCGGGCCGCACTGGACGCTATGTCCGGGCAGTGATTCTGGTTAAAAGAATAGGCCTCTGCAGGTGACACAAGATTGCGAATGTTGCTGATGAAAACACCGCTTGCGCAATAATTCTCCTCAGATGGATAATCCAGCGCAATCCATTCATTAAAGGCCCTCATCGTGAGCAAGCTCGACAGATATGACCTGAGTATTTTGGCCGAACTGCAGCGGGACGCGCGCATCTCCAATCAGGAGCTGGCCGAGCGCATCGGCCTGTCGCCCTCGCCCTGCTCCCGACGCGTGAAGCAACTGGAGGACGACGGCTATATCGTGCGCCAGGTCGCGCTGCTGGACCGCAAAAAGCTGGGACTAAGCCTAACCGCTTACGTGCTGATCGGCATGGACCGTCACACGCCTGACCGCTTCGAGAACTTCGAGCAGCACATCCTCAACCTCCCGCAAGTACTGGAGTGCAGCCTGGTGACCGGGATCGACGCCGATTACCAGCTCAAGGTGGTCGTGCCGGACATGGACCATTATCAGAAATTCCTCCTCGGCCACCTGACCCGTATCGATGGGGTGACCAGCGTGCGCTCGAGCTTTGTGCTGAACCAGGTACTGGCGAGCACCGAACTGCCGCTGGTTCATTTGCGCGGCTAACTCGCGTCTGGCAAGGAGTCGTGCATGGATCCGGCAGCGTTCGAAAAATGGATGATGACGCTCCTGATCACGGGGCTGGTCGGGTTCATGGGTTTCATCGTCTGGGACCTGGCGAAGAAGTCCAAAGCCGGACGTTTCGGCACCTTTCTTCTTTTCGGAGTGCTGGGCCTTGGGATTCTGGCGTTTGTGATCAAGAGTGTGGTGATCGCGTATCTGTAGTGACAAGGCTGCGACCAAAAGCCCAGCTCGCGCAGCGCTGCACACCCCCACTGTAGGAGCGCGCTTGCCCGCGAAAGATAGAGCAAGCACCCAATTCCGCGCTGACACACCATCAATCCCCCATATGCAGCAGGTACACCCGACACCTCTCCGGCGCCGGCAAGATTTTTCGCGGGCAAGCGCGCTCCTACACCTGTCAGCATTCGTCCAGTCAGCAAC
>NZ_JARVSX010000027.1:0-127035 GCF_030208975.1 Pseudomonas sp. ME-P-057 | reverse complement strand
CTGATGAAATGCTTTCGCGGGCAAGCGCGCTCCTACAATGCGCAGGCAATGAAAAAGGCGGTGTGCCTGATGGCAACACCGCCTTTTCTATGGGCACGACTTGCGCGCCTTTTTTAGGCTCCGTTTTTAGCCTTGTATTCCCGACGGCGGCGGTGCAGTACCGGTTCGGTGTAACCGTTGGGTTGGCGGGTGCCTTCGATTACCAGTTCGACCGCTGCCTGAAATGCAATGTTGCTGTCGAAGTCCGGAGCGAGCGGGCGATACAGCGCGTCGCCGGCGTTCTGACGGTCTACCACAGGCGCCATGCGCTTGAGACTTTCCATCACCTGCTGCTCGCTGACCATGCCATGTCGCAGCCAGTTGGCGATGTGCTGGCTCGAGATGCGCAGCGTGGCGCGGTCCTCCATCAGACCGACATCGTTGATGTCCGGCACCTTCGAGCAGCCGACACCCTGGTCAATCCAGCGCACCACATAGCCGAGGATGCCCTGCGAGTTGTTATCCAGCTCGTTCTGAATCTCCTCCGCCGTCCAGTCGGTGTTCGGCGCCAGCGGAATGCTCAGGATGTCGTCGACCGATGCGGCGGTGCGCTGGGCGAGTTCGGCCTGGCGTGCGAACACGTCCACCTTATGGTAATGCAGGGCATGCAGCGCGGCGGCAGTGGGCGATGGCACCCAGGCAGTGTTGGCGCCAGCCAGCGGGTGGGCGATTTTCTGTTCGAGCATCGCAGCCATGAGATCAGGCATGGCCCACATGCCCTTGCCGATCTGGGCACGGCCTTGCAGCCCGCATTTCAGGCCGATGTCGACGTTGGAATTCTCGTATGCAGCAATCCATTTTTCGGCCTTCATCTGGGCCTTGCGCACGACCGGGCCGGCTTCCATTGACGTGTGGATCTCGTCGCCGGTGCGGTCGAGAAAGCCGGTGTTGATAAACACCACCCGCTCGCTTGCCGCCTGGATGCACGCCTTGAGGTTGATCGTGGTGCGACGTTCTTCGTCCATGATCCCGACCTTCAGCGTGTTGCGGGGCAGGCTCAGTACCTCTTCAATACGCCCGAACAACTCGTTGGTGAACGCGACTTCCTCGGGGCCATGCATCTTCGGTTTGACGATGTAAACCGAGCCGGTGCGGCTGTTGGCGCGGGACGTATTGCCGTTGAGGTTGTGAACGGCGGCGAGGCTGGTCAGCAGGCCGTCGAGAATGCCTTCCGGCACTTCGTTGCCCTGATTGTCGAGAATCGCATCGATGGTCATCAGATGACCCACATTGCGCACGAACAACAGGGAGCGGCCATGCAGCGTCACCGGCTCGCCGGCGGGCGAGCTGTACACGCGGTCGGCGTTCATGGTGCGGGTGAACGTTGTGCCGGCCTTGGCAACGTTCTCGGCGAGATCACCCTTCATCAGCCCCAGCCAGTTGCGGTACACAACCACTTTGTCATCAGCATCGACGGCGGCGATCGAGTCTTCGCAATCCATGATGGTCGTCAGCGCAGCTTCCATGAGCACGTCTTTGACGCCGGCAGGGTCAGTCTGGCCGACCGGGCTCGCTGGATCGATCTGAATGTCGAAGTGCAGGCCGTTGTGCTTGAACAGTAGTGCGCTCGGCGCCGATGCGTCCCCCTGAAAGCCGATGAGCTGCGCGTCATCGCGCAAACCGGTATTACTGCCGCCTTTGAGGCCAACGACCAGCTTGCCCTCAACCAGCTTGTAAGCGGTCGAGTCAACATGGGAGCCCGCCGCCAAGGGGATGGCTTCATCCAGAAACCCTCGGGCGAACGCGATGACCTTGTCGCCACGGGCTCGGTTGTAGCCTTTGCCTTTTTCCGCGCCGCCGGCTTCGCTGATCGCGTCGGTGCCATACAGCGCGTCGTACAGCGAGCCCCAGCGGGCGTTCGAAGCGTTCAGGGCAAAGCGCGCGTTCATCACCGGCACCACCAGTTGCGGGCCGGCCATGCGTGCGATTTCTTCATCGACGTTTTTCGTGGTGATCTGAAAGTCCGCTGCTTCCGGCAGCAAATAGCCAATATCGAGCAGGAACGCCTTGTAGGCCGCTGCGTCGTGGGCGTTGCCTGCGTGGGCTTGATGCCAGGCATCAATGCGGGCCTGGAAATCATCTCGTTTGGCGAGCAGGGCTTTGTTCTTCGGCGCGAGCTCCTGGATGAGCGCATCGGCGCCGGCCCAGAATGCAGCCGGGTCGATACCAGTGCCGGGGATGGCTTCGTTGTTGACGAAATCCAGCAGGACTTTGGCGACCTGAAGGCCACCGACTTGAACGTGTTCAGTCATTACTTGCCTCACTCTGCTCAGCTATCTGCGCTGTAATCGCCAGCGCTCTTATTGTTAAAGCCATCGACGTCGCTGTGTACCCCTCCAGATCATGCCCCTTGGGCGGCTGGGCAGGGCGGCGGACACCTGAAATGAAGCGTTTAATACAGGTGGCGACCGTGCAGGACGTCAGTCAAGGCATCGGTCCGACATTTATGTAGTGAACGCGGCGCGATACTACATCATGAGTTGTGACGTGAAAATCCAGACTGAACGCTGCCCTCAGTGGCCGGACTGCAAGGTCCGGCCAGCAGCCGATCAAGATGTTCTCAAAGAACTTACAGATTGTTCCAGAGAATTATGCAGATCGTACACAATAAATCAGGAGGCGCTTTCGGAGCGGCGATACGGCTGGCGTGCCTATACTCGCAGTCACCGGACCTGAACGTGAAATCAGACAGGTCTCCGTGCATGCCAATAAAGGAGTCGTTTGTGGATCATCTTATCGTCACGGTATCGGCGCCGGACAAACCAGGCGTCGTCGAGCAACTGGCAGCCTGTATTGCAGAACACGGTGGCAATTGGCTGGAAAGCCGCATGTCGCATATGGCCGGGCAGTTTGCCGGGATTCTCCGGGTCAGTGCCCCGGCCGATGCGCATCAGCCACTGCGCAGCGCCCTGGAGGCCCTGGCGGCGCGAGGCATCCGTGTGCTGTTTGCCGAGGTTGCGCCCGAGGCTTCCCCCGAGTGGAAGCCCATCACCATGGAACTGGTGGGCAACGACCGCCCCGGGATCGTTCGCGACGTCACACGCGTGCTCACCGAGCAGGGCGTGAATCTTGAGCAATTGGTGACCAGCGTCGAGCCTGCGCCGATGAGCAGCGAGACATTGTTCCGTGCCCATGCTGTGCTCGGGTTGCCGTTAGAGCTCTCGCTGGACACCTTGCAGCAGCGCCTGGAAACGCTGGCCGATGACTTGATGGTGGAACTGCATCTCTCCGGCGAAGAGTAAAGCGTCGGTCAGATCAGCCAATACCTGCAGCAGGCCATCCTGCCGGGCCTGCTGCAGGTCTGATCAGCCTTGAGCGCGTTTACGCAGCGAGCGCCAGGCATCAAAGCTGTAGATGACCAACCCGGACCAGATGAAGGCGAAGGTTACGAGCGTGGCCGATGGCATGTGTTCGTCGTACAGGATCACCGCCAATGCCAGCACGAGCGTTGGCGCGATGTATTGCAGGAAACCCAGCGTCGCGTAAGGCAGGTGCCGCGCCGCAGCGTTGAAGCACACCAGAGGTACGAGGGTGACCGGACCCGCTGCCGCCAGCCAGAGCGCTTGGGTGGTGGTCCAGAATTCGGGCTGCGCGCTGTGGGCGAGCGGGTTGAACAGCAGCCATCCCACGGACAGCGGCACCAGAATCCAGGTCTCCACCACCAGCCCGGGCAGCGCGGCCACGGGCGCCTTTTTGCGAATCAGGCCGTAGAAACCGAACGTAAACGCCAGGGCCAGTGAGACCCACGGCAGGCTGCCGACTTGCCAGACCTGTTGCAGCACGCCGATCAAGGCCAGCATCACCGCCACCCACTGCAGTGGGCGCAGCCTTTCGCGCAACAGCACCATGCCGAGCATGACGTTGATCAGTGGGTTGATGAAGTAACCCAGGCTGGCTTCGACCATGTGGTTGTTGTTGACGGCCCACACGTAGATCAGCCAGTTGGCGGCGATCAGCGAGCCGCTGCAGGCGAGAATGGCCAGACGCCCGGGGTTGTCGCGCAGCTCCTGCCACCAGCCGGGATGCTTCCAGACCAGTAACAGCAGCGAGCCGAAAATCGCTGACCAGATGGCACGATTGACGATGATTTCCAGCGAAGGAACGCTGGCAAGCACCTTGAAGTAGATCGGAAACAGTCCCCAGATGATGTAGGCGCTCAGGCCCAGAATGTACCCGCGGCGCGGGTTGGCAGCTTGCATGGGTGGTCCTTCGGCAAGTTTTTGTTGTGAGGCGGTGGTGGAGGTTTTGTAGGAGCGCGCTCGCCCGCGATCGCGTTGGATCAATGGCATGGCAGGCCCGGGAGCGATTCATTCGCGGGCAAGCGCGCTCCTGCAAGGAGTTCGTCGGTGTTAAAACAGCTTCAGCGGTTCCTCGTTCAGCGCAGACAACTGTTCGCGCAGCGCCAGCACTTGATCGCCCCAATACCGTTCTGTACCAAACCAGGAAAAGCTGTGCGGAAACGCGGGATCGTCCCAGCGACGCGCCAGCCATGCGCTGTAATGCAACAGGCGCAGTGCGCGCAGCGGTTCGATCAGCGCCAGCTCGCGTGGGTCGAAGTCGTGAAATTCGTTGTAGCCGTCCATCAGTTCCGACAATTGACTCAGGCAGTCCTGACGATCCCCCGCCAGCATCATCCAGACGTCCTGGACCGCAGGGCCCATGCGGCAGTCGTCGAGATCGACGATGTGGAAGATCTCGTCCCGGGTCATCATGTTGCCGGGATGGCAATCGCCGTGCATACGGATGTTCTGGTGCGGCGTAGCGGCGTAGACGTCTTCCACGCGCTTGAGCAAGTCTTTGGCGACGGACTCGTACGCTGGCAGCAGACTGCGCGGGATGACGTTGTTGTCGAGCAAGTAGTTCAGCGAAGCGTGGCCGAAGTTATTCACGCCAAGGGCTTCGCGATGCTCGAACGGGCGGGTGGCGCCGACGGCATGGATGCGCCCCAGCAGCTGACCGAGACGGTAGAGCTGATCGAGGTTGCCGGGCTCTGGGGCACGACCGCCGCGACGGGGAAAGAGGGTGAAACGAAAGCCGGCGTGCTCGAACAGGGTTTGCCCGTTATGCACCATGGGTGCGACCACCGGGATTTCGACATCGGCGAGTTCGGCGGTAAAACTGTGTTCTTCGAGGATGGCTTCGTTGGTCCAGCGATTAGGCCGGTAAAACTTGGCAATCAGCGGCTGCTGTTCGTCGATACCGACCTGGTAGACGCGGTTCTCGTAGCTGTTCAGCGCGAGGATGCGGGCGTCGGTGACGAAGCCGATGCTCTCGACGGCGTCCAGCACCAGGTCAGGTGTAAGTGTTGCGAACGGGTGGGCCATGCTAACTCCTGCGCGCAGCAGGCTGCCGCGTCGGGCCAGTCATGGTAACTCAGGCGTGTTGCACCTGACACAGCGCGTTACACCCGTTGCCGTTGATTCAGTGGAATGCCCATCCCGCCGAGTGAGCCCTTTGCGGGATGCGCAAGCCCTCTGCTACGCGCCGATGACCCCGCCGTCTTCCCGCGTGATCACCATCACCGAAGACCTCGGCTTGCCGTTGGGCAGGTGTTCGGGGAAGGTCGAACCGCCATTTTCGCCGGGGTGTTGAATGCCTACGAACAGCGCTTTCTGATCGGGCGCAAAGCTGATGCCGGTGACCTCACAGCCGACTGGCCCCACCATGAACCGTCTGATTTCGCCGCTGGCAGGGTCCGCGCACAGCATCTGGTTGTTGCCCATGCCCGCGAAATCACCTGCGTTGGTGGAGTCGCCGTCGGTCAGGATCCACAGCCGTCCGGCCATGTCGAAGCCCAGCCCGTCGGGGCTGTTGAACATGTTTTGCGCGTTGATATTGCTCGAACCGCCCTGCGGTGTTCCTGCATGTACGCCCGGGTTGCCCGCGACGACGAACAGGTCCCACGCAAAATCCATCGCCGCCGCGTCTAATCCTGTTTCCTGCCAGCGCAGAATCTGCCCGTACTGATTCTTCGCGCGCGGATTCGGCCCTCCGACAGGCTGCCCTTCGTCACCGCGCTTGATGTTGTTGGTCAGTGTGCAATACACCTGACCGTCTTTGGGGCTGACGACAATCCATTCAGGCCGATCCATGCGTGTCGCCTTGACCTGGCTCGCCGCCAATCGGGCATGGATCAACACTTCAGCCTGGCTGGCGAATCCGCTGGTGGCGTCGATGCCGTTTTTGCCATGGGTCAGCTCAATCCATCTGCCTTGGCCTTTGGGGCGATCAGGGTTGCTGTCGCCGCCATCGAACTGCGCCACGTACAGCGTGCCGTGGTCGAGGATGTCGCGGTTTGCCTTGGGATTCTGATGGTCGACCTTGTCGCGGCTGATGAATTTATAGATGAACTCGCCGCGCTCGTCGTCGCCCATGTACACCACGACGCGTCCGTCTTTGGTTTCGGTCAGCGCGGCGTTTTCGTGCTTGAAGCGGCCCAGCGCAGTGCGTTTGACCGGTGTGGATTTGGGGTCGAACGGATCGATCTCGACCACCCAGCCATGGCGATTGGGTTCGTTGGGGTTTTTGGCGACGTCGAAGCGCGGATCGTGCAGGTGCCAGTTCACTTCTTTACTGGCGGCTGTGACGCCATAACGCTTGGTCGCGGCATCAAAGGTCTGGGCCGGATCGCTGCTGCCGAAGCAGTCGGTAAAGTTCTCTTCGCAGGTCAAGTACGTGCCCCACGGCGTCTTGCCGTTGGCGCAGTTCTGGAAAGTACCGAGCACGTTCTTGCCCGTTTTGTCAGCGGCGGTTTTCAGCCATTCGTGCCCTGCGGCCGGGCCACTGAGGTGAATCGGCGTGTTGCCGTGAATGCGCCGGTTGTACTTTGAACCTTGTACGAAGGTCCATTGCTGCCCGTCGCGCTTGACCTCAATGACCGAAACGCCCTCGCTGGCCTGAGCCTTGTGCACGTCTTCGGCGGACTGCGGATCCTTACCGTGATCAAACAGGTAGCGGTAATTGGTGTACTCGTTGTTGATCGCCATCAGCGCGCGGCCGGCCGTCTCTGGCTTGTCGCCGGGGAAGGTGAAGAGGCTCATGCCGTCATTGTTGTCGCCGAACTGCAACTCCTGCATCTTCGCCGTGCCATTGCCGCTGGGGTCGAACGCCGGGCCGTTGGCGTGCAGCGGCTGGCCCCAACTGATCAGGACCGAGGAGCGATAGCCCGGCGGCAGGGCGATGCCGTCGGCGGTGGAGGAAGGGATGCTGTCGAAGCCGAGCAGCGCACTGTTGGCAGCGCTGACGCTTGCGGCCATTACGCTGCGGCTGAGCAGGTTGCCGCCCAGAAACATCGCAGCGCCGCACAGGGCGCCAGCGCTGATGAACCCGCGGCGGGTAAGGCCGACCATGTTTTCGAGGTCGGTGGTTTGGTTATCTTTTAATAGCGTCATCACGGGCTCCCTGCGGTTTAGGGCAAAACCCTATGCAGTGCGGATGACAGTATTGTGTCGGTCCGATGATGGGCCTGTCGCCGCGACTGATCCAGCCGCTGACTACAACGGAGTGCCGACGAGAATGTTGGACGGCGTGAACTGAACCTTCACAACCCCGCCGACCTTGAGTTTCAAGGCTTGCAGACGCTCGCCCTCAGCCAGCGCGCAGAGGATCTGATGACTGGGAAGGATAATCCTGACCTCACTCGGGCCATTCTCGGCGTCGAGAATTTCTTCTATCGTTCCACTGAGACAATTGTGTCCGATTGTTTCAGGCTGATCCGCCGCCAGCACCTCAAGCCAGCCCGCCTTGATCAGGGCGAACACGTCCGTGCCAATCTCCAGCCCCAACCGCAAGGTGCTGTCATGGGTAATTTGCGCGTCGATGGAAACGCCGCCCGCGAGTTGCAAGGTGATCGTGTCGTTGCGGCCCTGGGATCGGATCCGGCTGACTTGCCCATGCAACTGATTGCGCGCACTGGTGCGCAACATCAACCGGCTGATCAACGCCAGGTCGGTTGACTCCTCCGCGGTTTCCAGCAACTGGGTTTGCAGCGCCTGCAGGCGTTGGTAAAGCCGCAGTACGCGCTCGCCCTCCAGGGACAACTTCGCACCGCCGCCCCCACGACCGCCGACGCTGCGCTCGACCAACGGCTTTTGTGCCAGGTTGTTCAGCTCATCGATGGCGTCCCACGTCGCCTTGTAACTCAGCCCGGCGCTTTTCGCCGCACGAGTGATCGAACCCTGCTCGGCAATGTGCTGCAACAGCGCAATGCGGTGCGGCCGACGGACCATGTGCTGGGTGAGAGAAGGCGGTAGTGACATAGGGGGTCGGATGCGCTGAGAGTGATGACGCCGGAGTTTAAGCCATGGCCATGATATCGGGCGATGTCTCTCGTTTTCGCCTTGATAAGCCAAAGTCCTCTGGAAACCACGGTCACTCCCACAGGTGATCGGCGTCGCTGCAAGATCATGGGCGGGTCTTAGTCCCCAGGCTTGGGCGTTCTCGCCAGGCAATACACGTCAACCGACCGTGCGCCCGCCTTGATCAACAACTCGGCCAGTGCCTGGGCGGTAGAACCGGTGGTGAGTACGTCGTCGATCAGCGCCAAGTGCTTGCCGATGATCGGCGCCGCATCGGTCAAGGCAAAGGCCGACGACAAATTGCGTTTTCTGGCTTTCGCATCCAGCCCCTGTTGCGAGGGCGTTTCCTTGATGCGCCGTAAGACGCGCTCATCAACCGCCAGCCCCAGCCTTGCCCCAAGCCATTTGGCCAACATAGCCGCCTGATTGAAGCCGCGCTGGCGCAATCGTTTCCTGGCGAGCGGTACCGGGATCAGGCAATCGGGCTGGCGCAGGCCTTCCAGAAAGCGGTGTTGCAATGTTTCGCTCAACAGGTCGGCGAGCAGACGGCCCAGCGGCCACTTGCCCTGGTGTTTGAAGCGTGTGACTAAAGCGTCGACCGGGAAGTCGTAAAGCCAGGGGGCAACCACCTCGTTGAAAGCAGGCGGGTGTCGGTTGCATGCGCCGCAGGTCAGGCCGGCCATTGGCATGGGCAGCGCGCAACGGTCGCATTGGTCGATCAGCCAGGGCAGCTCCTGTTCACAGGCCATGCAGATGGGATGTATGGAATCGGTCGTCTCGTCGCACAACAAGCAGGTTTGTACACTTTTTAACCAGATGTAAACCTCGTGCCCGTTATATGGTTGACAGCGCATGGTGCTTCCTTAAATATGCCGAACATCCGTGTTGCGCCTGTGGGCTTTCCGGTTTTGCCTCCAGGCGAAGCCGCCCGGGTCATCGTCCAGAAAAACATCAAGGGAGCCGCCCATGAGCGCCAGCCTTACTGCCAATTTGCGTCACGACTGGAATCTAGCCGAGGTCAAGGCACTCTTCACACAGCCATTCAATGACCTGCTGTTTCAGGCGCAAACCGTGCACCGCGCTCACTTCGACGCCAACCGTGTGCAAGTCTCGACCTTGCTGTCGATCAAAACCGGCGCCTGCCCGGAAGACTGCAAGTACTGCCCGCAATCGGGCCACTACAACACCGGTCTGGAAAAAGAGAAGCTGATGCAGGTCCAGCAAGTGCTGGAGGAGGCCGCCCGCGCCAAGGCCATCGGCTCCACCCGCTTCTGCATGGGCGCGGCGTGGAAGCACCCCTCCGCCAAAGACATGCCCTACGTGCTGGAAATGGTCAAAGGCGTTAAAGCGCTGGGCCTGGAAACCTGCATGACCCTCGGCAAGCTGGACCAGGACCAGACGCAGGCCCTCGCTGCGGCAGGTCTGGATTACTACAACCACAACCTCGATACCTCGCCGGATTTCTACACTAGCATCATCACCACGCGCACCTACAGCGACCGCCTGCAGACGCTGGCGTATGTGCGTGATTCCGGGATGAAAATTTGTTCCGGCGGCATTCTGGGCATGGGCGAGTCCCTGGACGACCGCGCCAATTTGCTGATTCAGCTCGCCAACCTCCCGGAGCACCCGGAGTCGGTACCGATCAACATGCTGGTGAAAGTGGCCGGCACGCCGCTGGAAAACGCCGAAGACATCGACCCGTTCGACTTCATCCGCATGCTCGCCGTGGCCCGCATCCTGATGCCTCAGTCCCACGTGCGCCTGTCCGCAGGCCGCGAAGCCATGAATGACCAAATGCAGGCACTGGCGTTCTTCGCCGGCGCCAATTCGATTTTCTATGGCGACAAACTGCTGACCACCGCTAACCCGCAATCCGACAAGGACATGCTTCTGTTCTCCCGGCTAGGCATCCAGCCTGAGGCTCGCGAGGAGCATTCGGACGAGGTGCATCAAGCGGCCATCGAACAGGCCTTGATCGAGCAAAAGAGCAGCGAGATGTTTTACGACGCTGCTGTTTGATTCTTCATCAATGGCTTGACCCGAGGCCTGCATGTCTTTTGATCTGAACGCACGTCTCGCTGCCCGTCGTGCCGAGCACCTTTACCGTCAGCGGCCGTTGCTGCAGAGCCCGCAGGGCCCCGAAGTGATCGTTGACGGCCAACCGCTGCTGGCATTCTGCAACAATGACTACATGGGCCTGGCGAATCACCCCGAGATGGTGGCCGCCTGGCAGGCAGGGGCTGAGCGCTGGGGCGTCGGTGGCGGCGCTTCGCATTTGGTGATCGGCCACAGCACGCCCCATCACGCGCTGGAAGAAGCGCTGGCCGAGTTCACCGGGCGGCCCCGCGCGCTGCTGTTTTCCAATGGCTACATGGCCAATCTTGGCACGGTGACCGCATTGGTCGGGCAGGGTGACACCGTGCTCGAAGATCGCCTTAATCATGCCTCGCTGCTGGACGCGGGGCTGCTCAGCGGCGCGCGGTTTTCCCGTTACTTGCACAACGACAGCGACAGCCTCGCCAGTCGGTTGGACAAAGCCGTTGGTGACACGCTGGTGGTGACCGACGGCGTGTTCAGCATGGACGGCGACATCGCTGATCTTCCCGCGCTGGCAAGGGCTGCGAAGGCCAAAGGCGCATGGCTGATGGTCGACGATGCTCACGGTTTTGGCCCGCTGGGTGCCAATGGTGGGGGCATTGTCGAGCACTTCGGTCTGGGTATCGACGAGGTGCCGGTGCTGATTGGCACGCTGGGTAAATCATTCGGCACGGCGGGCGCGTTCGTTGCGGGCAGCGAAGAGCTGATCGAAACCCTGATCCAGTTTGCTCGTCCCTACATTTACACCACCAGCCAACCGCCGGCGCTGGCCTGCGCGACGCTGAAAAGCCTCGAACTGCTGCGTACTGAACACTGGCGACGTGAGCACCTCACCGCCCTGATCCGGCAGTTCCGCGCGGGCGCGCAAGCCATCGGTTTGCAGTTGATGGACAGCTTCACGCCTATCCAACCCATTTTGATCGGTGACAGCGGCCGCGCGTTGCGGTTGTCGCAAATGCTCCGGGATCGCGGGCTTATGGTCACGGCCATTCGCCCACCCACGGTGCCTGCAGGCAGTGCTCGTCTGCGCGTCACGCTGTCCGCTGCCCACAGCGAAGCGCAGGTGCAGCTATTGTTGCAGGCACTGGAGCAGTGTTACCCGCTGCTGGGCGTGGATGAACCCTCGGAGCACAACCATGCGTGATCATTTGATCCTGTTGCCGGGCTGGGGCCTGGGCGTCTCTCCCCTGGAGCCGTTGGCGGCAGCCCTGCGAGGGTTGGACGAACACCTGCACGTCGAGATCGAACCGCTGCCGGACATGGATAACGATGACCTCGACGACTGGCTCGATGAGCTTGATTCGACATTGCCCGCCAATGTCTGGCTCGGTGGTTGGTCCCTGGGTGGCATGCTGGCCGCTGAGTTGGCGGCGCGCCGGGGCGAGCGCTGCTGCGGTCTGGCGACATTCGCCAGCAACGTCTGCTTCGTGGCGCGCAGCGAATGGCCCAACGCAATGGCGCAGACGGATTTCGATGCGTTCATCGGCGGCTGTAAATCCGATCTGGATGCAACACTCAAGCGCTTCAGTCTGCTATGCGTGCAGGGCGCCGAAGAACCCCGCGCTCTGTCGAGGCAGCTCAAAGCCTGCGCGCCGCACGGCACAAGCGCCGGTTTGATCGAAGGTTTGAAACTGCTGGAGCAGATGGACACTCGCAAAGCGCTGCAGGCGTTCCGCGGTCCGCAACTGCACTTGTTCGGCGGCCTTGATGCACTGGTGCCAGCGGAGGCGTCGGCGGACCTGCTCAGCCTGCAACCGGATATTGAAGTCGGTGTGATCGAGCAGGCCAGCCATGCCTTTATTCTGGAAAATCCGCACGGCGTGGCCGCTGCAGTTCATGCGTTTTTACACGAGTCCGGTGATGACTGATCTTTCCCACTGCGCGGTGCTCAAGGCCGTGAAACAGCAACAAGCGTCTGATCAGCACCTGCTCCCGGACAAGCGTAAGGTGGCGGCTTCCTTCTCCAGGGCTGCGTCCAGCTATGACAGCGTGGCCGATCTGCAGCGTGCCGTCGGCACCGCGCTGATATCACGGCTGCCCGATCTGGCGCCCTCCCGCTGGCTGGACCTGGGCAGCGGCACGGGCTGTTTCAGCCGCGTGCTTGCACAGAATTTCCCGCAGAGCGAAGGCGTCGCGCTGGACCTCGCTGAAGGCATGCTGCGCTATGCACGGCCGTCGGGCGGGGCCGCGCATTACGTGGCCGGCGACGCGGAGAACCTGCCGCTGTGCGACGCGAGTGTCGATCTGATGTTCTCCAGTCTCGCGGTGCAGTGGTGCCCGGATTTCGCTGCGGTGCTGAGCGAGGCGGGGCGCGTGCTGAAGCCGGGCGGTATGTTTGCGTTTGCCAGCCTTTGCGCAGGGACGCTGTTCGAGCTGCGCGACAGCTGGCAGGCGGTGGACGGCCTGGTTCACGTCAATCGCTTTCGCGAGCGCGACGATTATCACCGTCTGTGCGCTGCCAGCGGGTTGGCCATCAGCAGCCTGGAGGTGCTGCCGCATGTGTTGCACTACCCGGATGTGCGCAGCCTCACCCATGAGCTGAAGGCGCTCGGCGCCCACAATATCAACCCGGGCAGACCGGGGGGCCTGACCGGCCGTGCGCGGATTGAGGCGCTGATGGACGCATACGAAGCCTTTCGCCAGGAGCAAGGCCTGCCAGCCACGTATCAGGTGGTGTATGCCGTTCTGACGAAACCTGACGCTGATTAAAGATTGGTCAATAAAGTGGGCGTTCGCCGCATGGGCGCTATAGTTAAGCAGGCAACAGTTTGAAATATCTGAACGGATGGTCGCCAAGATGAGCGCTGCGTATTTCATCACGGGAACCGATACCGACGTTGGCAAAACCACCGTTGCCACAGGGCTTCTATACGCGGCGCGGCAGTCAGGCTTAAGCACGGCGGCCGGCAAACCTGTCGCCTCCGGCTGCGACCTCAAACCCAAAGGGTTGCGCAATTCGGACGCCGTTGCCTTGCGCGCCGAGTGTTCGATTCAACTGACCTACAACGAGGTCAACCCGGTGGCGTTCCAGCCCGCCATTGCCCCGCATCTGGCGGCGCGAGAGGCCGGTGTTGCGCTGACAGTCGAGTCATTGCTGGCCCCCATGCAGCACATCCTCGACAAACAGGCAGATTTCACGCTCATTGAAGGCGCTGGCGGCTGGCGTGTTCCGCTGGCTGATCGAGCCAACCTCTCTGACCTTGCCATTGCACTTAATCTGCCCGTCATTTTAGTAGTGGGCGTGCGGCTGGGCTGTATCAGCCACGCGTTGCTGTCAGCCGAAGCCATTGCTAACGATGGCCTGCAATTGGCGGGCTGGGTGGCTAACATCATCGACCCTAAAACCTCGCGGCTCGAGGAAAATCTCGCCACGCTTGCAGAGCGACTGCCAGCGCCGTGCCTGGGCCGCGTGCCCTACCTGAAAAAGGCCACTGCGGAAATGATCGCCGAGCATCTGCATCTCGAGTTGCTGGATTGAGCGCTTGCCGCCTTCAGAGTGTGAGCCCTGTCACAAGGCGCAGTGCCACTAGTCGCTTGGGCAAGTAATCGGGCTGCCTTGCTGCTTTAATCAAATGGTTCGCCATGAACGGAGGAGGGTGCTCATGCAAATTTCATTGAACAACACGGTGTACCCCGGCCTTAGCGCCATGCAGGTTGGGCAGGACCGTGTCGATCAGGCGGCGACACAGCTGGCGAGCCCAGCGACAGAAGTGGCGGGCCGCAGCCAATCCTCCGATTTTCAACTCGAACGCTTGCGTTCTGTCGATCGTCCGCAACGCTCCGACATGGCCACCAATGTGGTTGAGCTGACCCAAGGCCGGATTCAAGTTCAGGCTGGCGCCAGAGTCGAAAAGGCCAGCGACGAAATGCTCGGCACGTTGATCGACACCTTCGCCTGACGCCCTCCGTTCGTGCGCTGCGGCGCACGTCGCAACTGTTCCCCTTCTCCTGAATAACACGTCATTCACGCGCGCCTCCGAAGCGTGCGCAGCGCTGTTTCGTCCTTAGACTTCTTTAACGAATGTGCCGGTTCACGCCAACTGGCGACGTATTCGCACGTCCGGCGTTTGTGCCCTGGCAGGTGATGAAAGGTGAGTGCCACCGCTTGACAAGGTATAGGCGTAAACGTATGTTTCAAACACCTGTTTGATCGCCGCGTAACCCCAATCGTCGGCGCCGGGGCCGCGCCCTACAGTGACCACACGGTCATCCAATTCCAGGATTCACCAGCAGAGGTTTATCGCTATGCCTGACTACAAGGCCCCCTTGCGTGATATTCGCTTCGTCCGTGACGAGCTGCTCGGCTACGAAGCGCACTATCAGAGTCTGCCGGCATGCCAGGACGCAACGCCTGACATGGTCGACGCCATTCTCGAAGAAGGCGCCAAGTTTTGTGAGCAGGTCCTGGCGCCGTTGAACCGTGTGGGTGACATTGAGGGCTGCACCTGGAGCGAGTCCGGCGTGAAAACCCCGACCGGCTTCAAGGAAGCGTACAAGCAGTTCGTTGAAGGCGGCTGGCCGAGCCTGGCCCACGACGTCGCCCACGGCGGTCAGGGTCTGCCCGAGTCGCTGGGCCTGGCGGTCAGCGAGATGGTCGGCGAAGCCAACTGGTCGTGGGGCATGTACCCAGGGTTGTCCCATGGCGCGATGAACACCATCTCCGAACACGGCACCCCTGAGCAGCAAGACGCTTACCTGACCAAACTGGTCTCGGGCGAGTGGACCGGCACCATGTGCCTGACAGAACCGCACTGCGGCACTGACCTGGGCATGTTGCGCACCAAGGCCGAGCCTCAGGCTGACGGGTCGTACAAAGTGTCCGGCACCAAGATCTTCATTTCCGCAGGCGAACACGACATGGCCGATAACATCGTCCACATCGTGCTGGCTCGCCTGCCTGATGCGCCTGCCGGCACTAAAGGGATTTCCCTGTTCATCGTGCCGAAGTTCGTGCCGGCTGCCGATGGCAGCGTTGGCGAACGCAACGCAGTTAATTGCGGTTCGCTGGAACACAAGATGGGGATTCACGGCAACGCCACCTGCGTGATGAACTTCGACGGCGCCACCGGCTATCTGATCGGCCCGGCGAACAAGGGCCTGAACTGCATGTTCACGTTCATGAACACCGCCCGTCTGGGTACCGCGCTGCAGGGTCTGGCGCATGCCGAGATCGGTTTTCAGGGCGGCCTGAAATACGCCCGCGAGCGCCTGCAAATGCGTTCGCTGACCGGTCCCAAGGCTCCCGAAAAAGCCGCTGACCCGATCATCGTTCACCCTGACGTGCGTCGTATGTTGCTGACCATGAAGGCCTTCGCCGAAGGCACTCGCGCAATGGTGTACTTCACCGCCAAACAGGTCGACATCGCCAAGTACAGCGACGATGCCGAAGCCAAGAAGCAAGCCGATGGCCTGTTGGCGTTCATGACGCCGATCGCCAAGGCGTTCATGACCGAAGTCGGTTTCGAGTCCGCCAACCATGGCGTTCAGGTCTACGGCGGCCACGGCTTCATCGCCGAGTGGGGCATGGAGCAGAACGTTCGTGATGCCCGCATTGCCATGCTGTACGAAGGCACTACCGGTATCCAGGCGCTCGACCTGCTGGGCCGTAAAGTGCTGATGACGCAGGGTGAGGCGCTCAAGGGCTTCACCAAGATCGTTCACAAGTTCTGCCAGTCGCAGGAAGGCAACGAAGCGGTCAGTGAGTTCGTGACGCCGCTTGCCGCGCTGAACAAAGAGTGGGGCGAACTGACCATGAAGGTCGGCATGGCTGCCATGAAAGACCGTGAAGAAGTCGGTGCCGCTTCGGTGGACTACCTGATGTACTCCGGTTATGCCTGCCTGGCGTACTTCTGGGCCGACATGGCGCGTGTGGCAGCCGAGAAACTGGCGGCGGGCACCAGCGAAGAAGCTTTCTACACCGCCAAGCTGCAAACGGCACGCTTCTACTTCCAGCGTATCCTGCCGCGCACTCGTACCCACGTGGCGACCATGTTGTCGGGCGCGAGCAACCTCATGGACATGAACGAAGAACACTTCGGTCTGGCCTACTGAGTTTCAGACGGTTTGCTCAAGCCGCTTGTCCTTCGGGATAAGCGGCTTTTTTGTGTCTGCGTAAATTCTCCTCATCCTATGCGTGACGCGGCCGATACAGGCACAATGCCATTTACCCGGCCCTCTTATCATACGGTGAGGAGATAGTCCTTTTGCTGCGCCCCTCCGCTGCACGGCTCAGTCATTTTCTACCTTCTCTGGGGCTGCTTGTTGCCGGACTGGCGGCTGCGTACGTGAAAGACCTCAACGTGTTTTTCACTTCACTGTTCAACGTGCTGCCTACCCTCGTACTGTTGCTGGGTGGAGCGTATTGCGGCGTGTACAAGCGTCAGCGTGAACTGTTCCTGATGATCACGGTGTATATCGCTTATTTCCTGCTCGACACCCAGACCGATTACTACCGCGACAACGGCAAAGTCCGAGAGGACGCTGCTGTGGTGTTTCATCTGTGCTGTCTGTTGCTGCCGGTCATGTTTGGACTGTTCGCAGCCTGGGAGGAGCGCACCCACTTGTTTCAAGACCTCGTTGCGCGACTAGCCGTTTTGCTCGCGGTGGGCAGCGTCGCGCTGGGGCTGGAACAGAGTTTCCCAAGCGCGGTACTGGCCTGGCTGGCTGACATCCGCTGGCCGGCGCTGCATGGCGAATGGATGAGCCTGATTCAGCTGTCCTACGCGACGTTTTTGATTGCCTTTGCTGTTTTGCTGACCCAATACATCTACAAGCCTCGTCCCCTGCACGCCGCCCAATTGGTTGGGTTGCTCGGGCTGTTCTGGGCCTTGCCCAAGACATTCATCCTGCCATTCACCCTTAACATCATGTGCAGTCAGGTGATGCTGATGATTGCCGCAGCGGTGGCGCACGAGGCGTATCAAATGGCCTTTCGTGATGAGCTAACCGGCTTGCCGGGTCGGCGTGCTCTAAACGAACGGATGCAGCGACTGGGCCGCAATTACGTGCTGGCGATGAGCGACGTTGATCATTTCAAGAAATTCAACGACACCCATGGCCATGACGTCGGCGACCAGGTGCTGCGTCTGGTGGCCAGCAAGCTGTCGAAGATCACCAACGGCGGCGGGCGCGCCTATCGTTACGGTGGTGAAGAGTTCGCCATCGTTTTTGCAGGCAAGACCCTTGAGGAGTGCATGCCGCACCTTGAGGTGATTCGCGAGACCATCGCCAGTTATCAGATTCACCTGCGCAATCAGGACAGCCGCCCGAATGATGACCAGCAAGGGCGCCAACGTCGGGCCGGTTCTCAGGCATCAACGGTGTCGGTGACTGTCAGCATCGGCGTGGCCGAGCGTCAGCCTGAGCACCGCAATCCGGATGAAGTCTTAAAATCAGCCGATCAAGCCCTGTACGCTGCCAAAGGTGCTGGCCGTAACTGCGTCATCAGCCATGCGCAGACCAGCAAGCGTGGCGCGGTGCGGATGGCTGCCGCCAGCTAAACACTCCCTTTTTGTCTTAAAAGCCCTTGGGTTTTTGCTCACGGGCAGGCTAGCGGCTGAGCCGCTTATGGTTGTGACTAGATAAGATGAAATAGTCACGCGTTGACCCTATGTGTCGCAAATGGTGTTCAGGTACACTCGTTCCACTGACGCATCGGCGCTGCAAATTCACTGTGGCGATGCTCATCCCACGAGTTTTTGCTGCTCAAACGAGGTTTGCCATGGCTGACTACAAAGCGCCTTTGCGCGATATGCGCTTCGTCCTCAATGAAGTGTTCGAAGTCTCCAGACTTTGGGCCACGCTTCCAGAACTGTCCGAGACAGTGGACGCCGAGACCGTCGAGGCGATCCTCGAGGAGGCCGGCAAAGTCACTGGCAGATCCGTTGCGCCGCTTAGCCGGGCAGCCGATGAAGAAGGCTGTCACTGGAACGACACCGTCGTGACCACGCCTGTGGGTTTCATCCAGGCCTACAAGACCTACGCAGAAGGCGGATGGGTCGGCGTAGGCGGAAATCCGGAATTCGGCGGCATGGGCATGCCCAAGGCGGTATCGGCTCAGGTCGAAGAGATGGTCAACTCTGCAAGCCTGGCATTCGGGCTGTACCCCATGTTGACTTCCGGCGCCTGCGTCTCGATCAATACCCACGCCAGCGAAGCGTTGAAGGCCAAGTACCTGCCGAACATGTACGCCGGTGTCTGGGCCGGTTCGATGTGTCTGACCGAGGCTCACGCCGGCACAGACCTCGGCATCATCCGTACCAAGGCGCAGCCACAGGCCGACGGTTCTTACAAGATCAGCGGCACGAAGATCTTCATCACAGGCGGCGAGCACGACCTCACTGAAAACATCATTCACCTGGTTCTGGCCAAGCTACCTGACGCACCGGCAGGGCCGAAAGGCATCTCGCTGTTCCTCGTGCCAAAAATCATGGTGAACGATGACGGCAGCCTGGGCGCGCGCAACACGGTGTTCTGCGGCTCGATTGAGCACAAGATGGGGATCCAGGCATCGGCAACGTGCGTGATGAACTTCGATCAGGCTGAAGGCTACTTGATCGGCGAGCCGAACAAGGGCCTGGCGGCGATGTTCACCATGATGAACTACGAGCGTCTGGGCGTCGGCATTCAGGGCCTGGCCTCTGGCGAGCGTTCGTATCAGAACGCGATCGAATACGCCCGCGACCGCCTGCAGAGCAGGGCCCCGACGGGCGCGCAGTCCCGGGAGACCATCGCTGACCCGATCATTGTCCATCCCGATGTGCGTCGCATGCTATTGACCATGAAGGCCCTGAATGAGGGTGGGCGCGCTTTCTCCACCTACGTAGCGATGCAACTGGACACAGCCAAGTACAGCGAAGACGCTGAATTGCGTCAGCGCGCCGACGCGTTGGTGGCATTGCTGACGCCTGTGGCCAAAGCCTTCCTTACCGATATGGGCTTCGATACCACCGTGCACGGCCAGCAGGTTTTCGGTGGGCACGGCTACATTCGCGAATGGGGTCAGGAGCAGCTGGTGCGTGATGTGCGCATCACTCAGATTTACGAGGGCACCAACGGTATTCAGGCGCTCGACCTCATGGGTCGCAAAGTCGTTGCCAGCGGCGGTGCTCACTACCGGCTTTTCTCCGAAGAAGTCCGTCAGTTCATTGCTGCGTCTGACGCCTCGCAAGGTGAATTCACCAAGCCGCTTGCCGCTGCGCTGACTACTCTGGATGAGCTTACCGACTGGGTACTCGACCGCGCGCGCAGTAACCCGAACGAAATCGGTGCTGCTTCCGTTGAGTATCTGCATGCTTTCGGATACACGGCCTACGCTTACATGTGGGCGATGATGGCCAAAGCGGCGTGGGGAAAAGAGGGGCAGGAAGATTTCTACGCCGGGAAACTGGGCACCGCACGTTTCTATTTCGCCCGCCTGCTGCCGCGTATTCAGTCGCTTTCGGCCTCTGTCAAAGCGGGGAGCGAGTCGCTTTACTTGCTGGAGGCGTCACAGTTCTGACGCGTCGAAACCCATGTAAGCATTTGCTTACATGACGTGATGGCAATCGGCTCTAGCGCCTCAGTGGATCCAAGTTTAATCTACTTCACATGGACGTCGCGCAGGATGCGCAAAAAGATAACAGGGACACGTAAGGGATTGCCTGCCAGGATGGCGGGAAGAAATGGAAGTCATGGGAAACAGTCTGGAAAACCTCGCTTAGGCGGGGTTTTCTTTTTTCTGCTTCCTGAAAAGATGCTCCAGTGTCAGCCGCTTCGCTTCATGTGCGTGTGTGCAGCAACGGCTCGATGATTTGCGCGGCGGAACCCCTGCAGCAGCCCAGGGTCGATTAGCTGTGCGGCCCCCAACGGGCCATTAATCAGGAGCTCCACCCATGGACATCATCCGCATCATCATCGCTATTCTGCTGCCACCCCTGGGCGTGTTCCTGCAAGTCGGTTTCGCTGGCGCCTTCTGGCTGAACATTCTGCTGACCCTGCTGGGCTACATTCCCGGGATCATCCACGCGATCTACATCATCGTCAGTCGCAAGTAACGCCGGGGCTCGCATCAAAATGCGATCTGTAGGAGCCGGCTTGCTGGCGAACGGGGCAGGCCTGCCACCTCCGAACTGGCTGACCCGAAGCATTCGCGGGCAAGCGCGCTCCTACACTTGATCTTGGCGGCGGGCTCAGCCGCTGTAGACACCCACCTGTAGGAGCCGGCTTGCTGGCGAATGGCGTCTGCCAGTTTGGGGTGCATCGCCTGTTACGATCCCTTCGCCAGCAAGCCGGCTCCTACAGAATCCCAGCCACCATTCGATTTGCGACCCGCCATTTAAAGCCCTCCCGCCTCTGACAGATCGACGTGCATCATCCCTTCGCGCGCCAGTGACGCCTCACCCATCAATTACCTTGCGATAAAACGCCCATTCCGTCTCCAGGGCGTGGGCGAGGTTGGCCGCTTTGCGGAAACCATGGCGCTCCTCGGGATAGAAATGCCCTTCGGCCGGTATGCCGTTTTCCAGCAGTGCGTTAAGCATGTCGCGGGTCTGGGCGGGGACCACCACGGCGTCCAGTTCTCCTTGGAAGAAGATCACTGGAACCTTGATCTGAGCGGCATGCAGCAGTGGCGTGCGCTCCCGATAGCGGACCATCTCCAGGTCGGGGTCACCGATCAGCCAGTCCAGATAATCCGCCTCGAACTTATGGGTGGCCTCGGCCAGCGCCAGCGGATCGCTCACGCCGTACAGGCTTGCGCCGGCGCGGAACACGTCTTTGAATGCCAACGCGCACAGCGTGGTGTATCCGCCGGCACTGCCGCCGCGGATGAATGCGTTCTGGGGATCGACGAGGCCTTGATTGCCCAGGTACTCCACCACCGCGCACGCATCTTCTACATCGACCACGCCCCATTCCAGGAACAACGCCTGGCGATACGCGCGGCCATAACCTGTGCTGCCACGATAATTGAGGTCTGCGACGGCAAAGCCGCGTTGCGTCCAGAACTGGACACGCGGGTCCAGTGCGGGGTAACAGGCTGAGGTGGGGCCTCCGTGGATAAACACCAGCAGCGGCGGCTTTTCTTCGCCCGTCATGGCCGGATAGAAATACCCATGCGCTTCACTCGAACCGCTTGGATACGTCAGGGTTTGCGGCTGGCTGATGCGCTCCACCGGCAATGGGCTCACGCCGCCAGCGAGTACGCGGACCCGCTTGTCGGCACGGCTGATGGCAACCACTGCAGAGGGACTGACGGGCGATGCCGCGATGCAATAGATGAAGTCCGCATCCACCGCAACGCTTCGGAAACGGCTGTAATCCCCAGTGAAATCGTTCACCGAGCCCGACGCCGAACGCACGCCCAGCAGGCCTTTCCCATCCTCGAACCAGGCGGCGAGATAGGCACCGTCCTCTAGCGGCATCCACGTCGCGGCGCCCAGTTGCCAAGGCGCCGAGGCATGATCGGCAGGGGCGGCGGGCAGCGCCTCAAAGCCCTCGAGGGTTTCACTCCAGGGTTGCCAGAAGCCTGCGCGGTCGGTGAGGCAGTACAAGCGGCCAGCTCCATCAAAGCGGGGCTGCTGCAACGATTCCAGCCCTAGCCCGCCTGCGAGGCAGCGTGGCCGACCCCATGCAAGATCGGCCTGACGCTCGACGTTCATCAGGCGCGTCGACGTCCAGGGCTGATGCGGTCGCCACCATTCGATCCACACCAGACGCTGGCCATCCGGGCTCACCGTCGGTGACGCATAGAAGTCGGCGCCCTCGGCCAGCACATGACGGTGGCCATCGGTGATATCGATCGCGACCAGCCGATGGGTGTCGTGATCCTCTTCGACGGCCAGAATCTGCCCGCGCGCATACCGGACATCTCCGAAGAGCTTGTCGCCCCGGGTCAGCGCGTGAGGTGAAGGAGAGTCGAAGGCTTGCAGGTAAATTTGCTGGTCCGCTTCGTTGACGAACACCACGGCATCGTCGGTCAGGCAGAACGAACCACCGCCGTATTCATAGACCCGACTGCGGGCGCTGAAGCCTTCCGGTGTCAGGCACTGAGCTTTGCCTTCGTGCCAGCGCCAGATGCGCGTCGCGGCATCCTGCGGGCGGAATTCACTCCAGAAAAGGCCCGCAGGGCTGACGCTGAGTTCGGCGAAATCGGTGCCTGCCGCCACGGCCTGGGCGGCAGAGAGTAGGTCAGGACTTGGCGATGAGGCGTGAGTTTCGTTCATTGCGGAAGGCCAGTTGCTCGATGGTCTGGCTAGCATACTCGGCTTCGTCGCGGGCCTGGGTGATCAAGTGGTGCTGGGGCGACTTGCTGCACACCGGGTCTGTGTTGCTCGCATCGCCGGTGAGCATGAACGCCTGACACCGGCAGCCGCCGAAGTCTTTTTCCTTCTCGTCGCACGAGCGGCATGGCTCGGGCATCCACTCGTACCCGCGAAAACGATTGAAGCCGAATGACTCGTACCAGATGTGCTGCATCGTGTGATCGCGCACATTGGGAAACTGAATCGGCATTTGCCGCGCGCCGTGGCAGGGCAGGGCCGTACCGTCCGGTGTCACGGTCAAGAACAGATTGCCCCAGCCGTTCATGCACGCTTTGGGTCTTTCTTCGTAGTAATCGGGCGTAACGAAGATCAGCTTCACCGGGTGGTTTTCAGCAGCAAGCTTGGCGCGGTACTCGTTGGTGATGTGCTCGGCACGCACGAGCTGGTCTTTGGTCGGCAGCAAGCCCACGCGATTCAGGTGAGCCCAGCCGTAGAACTGACAAGTCGCCAGCTCGACAAAATCGGCCTCAAGCGCCACACACAGCTCGATGATCTTGTCGATCTTGTCGATGTTGTGCCGATGGGTCACGAAGTTGAGGACCATCGGGTAACCATGCTTTTTTACGGCACGGGCCATCTCGAGCTTCTGCGCGAAGGCTTTTTTGGAGCCGGCGAGCATGTTGTTCACTTGCTCGTCGCTGGCCTGGAAGCTGATCTGGATGTGGTCCAGCCCCGCTTCCTTGAAATCGATGATCTTCTGTTCGGTAAGGCCAATGCCGGAGGTGATCAGGTTGGTGTAGAAGCCCAGCCGCCGCGCCTCGGCGATCAGCTCGGCCAGATCCTGACGCACCAGCGGCTCGCCGCCTGAGAAGCCGATCTGCGCCGCGCCCATTTGCCGGGCTTCGGCCATGACCTTGAACCACTGCTCAGTGGTGAGCTCCTGCCCCTGCTTGGCGAAATCCAGCGGATTGGAGCAATACGGGCATTGCAACGGGCAACGATAGGTCAGTTCGGCGAGCAGCCACAGCGGCAGCCCGACCGCAGGCGTGGGCGGAATGTACGGGCTGGCTGCGGTGTTCAATGACTCAGGCAAATTCGATCCAGAGTTCTGCACGGGCGACCTCCATGAATTGCTCGACATCGGTGCCGAGCTCGGGAACGCCGGGAAATTTTTCGTCGAGCAACGCGATGATGGCGCCGACGCTGCGCTGACCATCGATCAGGCCACCAATCTCGCTCGCGCTTTCATTGAGCTTGATCATGCCTTCAGGGTAGAGCAGCACGTGGCCATTTTGTGCCGGCTCGAACTGGTAACGGTAACCGCGGCGCCAGTTGGGCACCTGTTCACGATTGAAGCTCATAGGGCGATTCCTTTGTGCCAGACGCGTTGGTCCGTCACGCTGTGATAGGGCGGGCGGTTCAGCTCGTACGCCATGCTCATGGCATCCAGCATGCTCCACAAGATGTCGAGCTTGAACTGCAGGATTTCCAGCATGCGCTGCTGGCCTTCCTGCGTGGTGTAGTGCTGCAGCGTGATCGCCAGACCGTGCTCCACGTCGCGGCGGGCCTGGCCCAGGCGAGTGCGGAAGTACTCGTAGCCGGCCGGGTCTATCCACGGGTAGTGCTGCGGCCAGCTGTCCAGACGGGATTGGTGAATCTGAGGTGCAAAGAGCTCGGTCAACGAACTGCTCGCCGCTTCCTGCCAATTGGCCCGGCGGGCGAAGTTGACATAGGCATCGACGGCGAATCGTACGCCGGGCAGGACGAGTTCCTGCGAACGAAGCTGGTCAGGATCAAGGCCCACGGCCTGGCCCAGACGCAGCCACGCTTCAATTCCCCCGTCTTCACCGGGTGCGCCGTCATGATCGAGCAGACGCTGAATCCATTCGCGACGGATTTCCCGATCAGGACAGTTGGCAAGGATCGCCGCATCCTTTAGCGGAATGTTGACCTGGTAGTAGAACCGGTTCGCGACCCAGCCCTGAATCTGCTCGCGGGTCGCACGCCCTTCGTACATCGCCACGTGAAACGGGTGGTAGATGTGGTAATACGCGCCTTTGGCACGCAGGGCCTGTTCGAATTCAGCGGGGGACAGCGGCGTTGCATCGCTCATGTCGGCAGTTCTCGTCAAGAATTTCCGCAGATCCTGTGGGGGGTGAGCTTGCTCACTGAAGCCATCTACCTGTGCCGCATCGGCAGGCTGACCTGGCAGCTTCATGAGCAAACTTCGCCCCACAGCGGGGTTGTTTAGCGTTTCTAGAGCTCGATGCTCATCCCATCGAACGCCACTTCAACATTGCGCCTGGCCAGTTCAGCGCGCTCTGGCGAGTCCTCGTCCAGAATCGGGTTGGTGTTGTTGATGTGGATGAGCACCTTGCGCTGCTGCGGTAACCGCTCCAGCACTTCGAGCATGCCGCCGGGACCGTTTTGTGCCAGATGGCCCATTTCCGTTCCGGTGCGGGTGCCGACGCCACGGCGCTGCATCTCATCGTCGTCCCACATCGTACCGTCCACCAGCAGGCAGTCGGCGCCGCTCATTTTCTGCATGAGGGCATCATCGACTTTGCCCAGGCCCGGCGCATAGAACAGCTTGCCGCCGGTGCGCAGATCTTCAACCATCAGACCAATGTTATCGCCCGGGTGCGGGTCGAATCTGTGCGGCGAGTAGGGCGGTGCCGCGCTGCGCAGAGGGAAGGGCGTAAAGCGCAGATTCGGGCAGGCCGGGATGACAAAGCTGCCTTCCAGTTCGATACGGTTCCAGTCCAGCCCGCCGTTCCAGTGTTTGAGCATGTTGAACAGCGGAAACCCGGTGCTGAGGTCTTCATGGACCATGTCCGTGCACCAGACCTGATGCGGGCAGCCTTCGCGCAGGCTGAGCAAGCCGGTAGTGTGGTCGATCTGGCTGTCCATCAGGATGATCGCGCTGATGCCGGTATCGCGCAGGCCGCGATTGGGCTGCATCGGGGCGAACCCCTGAAGCTGGGCGCGGATGTCGGGAGAGGCGTTGCACAAGATCCAGTTCACACCGTCGTCCGACAGCGCGATGGACGACTGGGTGCGCGCGTGCGCTCGCAGACTGCCGTCACGAAAGCCTGCGCAGTTGGCGCAGTTGCAGTTCCACTGGGGGAAACCACCGCCGGCAGCGGAACCGAGGATCTGGATGTGCATGTAAGCCCCATAGCGACGGGCCGGTTCGGCCCTGAATTCAGAATCGCGTTAATAAAAAAGCCCCGGCGAACCGAGGCTTCTCACCGCGCAACAATCAACGGCTTGCGAAGTACATGGTGACTTCAAAGCCGATACGCAGATCAGTGTAAGCAGGTTTAGTCCACATTATTGACTCCTTCTGGGTTAGTGCCGCGGTGGGTGAGTACATTCATTAGTGCTCCTGCGCGAGGAGACGTTCAAATGCTTAGGGGGCTATGTTACTAAAATTATCGAAGGGTCGATGATGAAATATCCGATAAAGACCCTTGCGTAACCGGCAATGATACGCCTGCTGTGGCCTGCGGCTATGGCGGGTTAGAGCGGTTTGAGAGACACAGCCGGATACGGCCCGACTGGGCCAGCCGATCAGCGGCTGTCAGCAGTGCGTGGTGATCAAGATGTTTTAGAGAATGTTGCAAGCCCTCGAAGTAGCCTCGCCCATGACCTGCCAAATGCGCCTGCCAGAGTATTTCGGCCGCCTGTGCTTGCTCCAGTTCGGCCAGATCAAGTTGAGCGCGCAACGTTTTCAACTGAGCCGGTACGTCTGCCTCGGCAATCAGCGTTGGCAGGCGCTCAATGAACGTCTCGATATGGGCCACGATCTGTCCGATGCTGGCGCTGGGTGACTGCACGCCAAACAACAGCCCGCCATGGCCGGCAATTTGCCGGAAGCCGCTGAAAACCGCGTAGCCCAATTGCAACTCGACCCGCAGGCGCTGGTAGAACGGGGCCTGCATCAGCTGTGCGAAGAGTCGCCATGCAGCTTCGTCGTCGAGTGAAGCCGACGGCGTCGGATAGAACATCAACAGCGCACTTTCGGAAGATTCCGACGCTTCGGTTATCCACCGCGTGCCCGTGTCGCGTGGCGCGGTACCAGGCGGATGCTCCGCAATGCCATGGATGAGGCGGGCGGCGCTGCACACCTCACTTTGCGCCGAGCCTTCCAGACCGGTAGCTAAACCGGTCCAGCGTGCCGTAGACCAGGCACGTTCGAGACCTATCGCTTGAGTGGTGTTCTGGTTGTTCAAATAATGATCAGGTAACGACTTCAGCAATTGGCGGATCGGAATGGCTGCAGGCTCGCTGTCCATCGCGCCACGGTGTACCCGATCACGACTTTCAGGCGCGCCAAGCACGCGCAGCGCCTCTTCCAGCACGGCAGGCAACGGCTCTGCCAAACCGGAGGCCTTCACTTGCCAATAGTTGCCGTAACTGCCGAACGCCAGCGTCACGCCCGCTTGCCTGGCCTGGAGGATCAGCGGTTTGAGTCGCTCTTCCAGCGTTCCCGCAAGCAATGGCTGCGCAGTTGCCAGCGTCCAGCGCAGGTAGACCGCAGCTTCTCCAGTCGCTGGCAGGGCGTCGCTGAATGTCAACGCAGTCAGGGGCGAACTCGGCGCAGCGGTGGACCTTGTCTGCTTGAGGAAGGGATTGGGGGCGGGCAGGTGCCACTCGAAATTCGAAGGGGCATGCGCGGAGGATAGGGTCTCTGCGCGCACTAGGGTCTGAAGCGTGAGCCGGTCGAGCAGCGCATCTACAGCGTCCATCGACAGACCGTGCGAATCCAGTCCCGCGCTGAAATGCCGGGCCAGCGCCAGCGCGTCACTCACGGCCAGACGGCGCTGTTCCAGCAACGCATGCTCATCGAGCAACTGACGGTAGTGCGACCTGAAAAAGGTGAGCCATCCAAAGACCAGCGTCGAGACGTGTGTTGCAGCGTCTGGCGTGCTCAAAGCCAGTTCTATGTCGATCAGTGCCTGGTCGCCAAACCCATAGATCGTCTCGGCCTTGAGCGACTCAATCAACCCTCGGCCACGCAGAGCGGCCACCAGCCCACCCGCCTGCGCGTCATTCATCCACATACACAGAAACCCAGCCGCTTGCTCATGCCCGCCCGGCAAGTCCTCGCAGGCAAACGTCAGGTGCATCTGACGCAGGTCGGCTTCGGAAATTGAGCGGGGTGTTCCGGCAAGCAACGGTGGTGGCTTGTGCTGCTCTACCTTCTCACCCTTGGCGAAATAGGCGCCGAACTCTGCCGCCAGCGCCTCAAGCTCATCCAGAGGTTGAGGCCCGGCGAGGCTAAGCGTGATTTGCCCGGCTTGATAAAAGCGGCGATAGAAATCCTGCAGTGCATGCTGAAAGGTCTGGCGCGGAACCGGCAGGCTGTAGCGATTGCCAGCATGAAAGCCGCGCAGGGGATGCGCCGCGGACAGCGGCTGCAGAAGCCTGAGCCGCTCACGGGCGGAATCGTCGCGTACCCAGGCGATGAATTCAGCGTGCAAAACCTCTCGCTCGCGCGACTGGTCAGCCATCGTCATACGCGGACGCACCAGCATCTCGCACAAGCGGTCCAGGCCGTCACGGAACACCGCTCGCGGCAGCTCGAAGAAAAAATCGGTGGTGCGTTCGCGCGTGCTGGCATTCACCTGGCCACCATGACGCTGGACGAAGGCCATCAGGTTTTCATTTCCCGGGAATCGCTCGGTGCCCAGAAAGAACAAATGCTCAAGGAAATGCGCCAGTCCCGGCCAGCGCGGCGAAACGTCGTGACTGCCCGCCGCCACGCGCACTGCGGCGGCGCAACGCTTCAACCGTGGCACTGAACTGAGCACCACGCGCAAGCCGTTTGGCAGGGTCACGGATCGTTGGGCGATGGAATCGGGCATGGGGTGTTTGCATGGCGTGATCATGGATTGGCCATGCTAGCGGATACTCAGGCGCGGCGCGTATCTCTTGGTCACCCGACGTGGCTCAGCGATCGCGGCACACGGTCAAGCAGCAGCTTTTAACGGCAGGAGTCAGGCTGCCGTGCGAATGAGTTACGTGCCGCTCAGCTGTTGCCCAAACCCTTGTAAAAGCCCGGTCGACGATCCTTGAAATACGTGTTGATCGCTTTGGATTCGCCCATCGATTCACGGTCCAGCTCTGCAATCACCAGCGCCTCATCCTGGCCTGCGAGACCGATCTGTCTGCCGTCCGGCGCACAGATGCTGCTCAAGCCGCAGTAGTGGATTTCGCCCTCGCTGCCGCAATAATTGGCGTAAACCAGATAGCACTGGTTCTCGAAGGCACGAGCCCGCACGGTGACCTCTGCAACAAAATCGTAAGGGGCCATGTTCGCAGTGGGCACCAGAATCAGGTCCACGCCTGCCAGGGCCAGACGACGCGTATTCTCGGGAAACTCGACGTCGTAGCAGATCAGAAATCCCAGCTTCCAGCCTTCGAATTCCACCACCGGAAAGTGCTCGTCACCCGCACTGAACATCGCATTGTCCAGCGCGCCATAGAGATGCGTCTTACGGTAATTGCAGAGCCGAACGCCGTGTGCGTCGATCAACTGCACCGCGTTATACACCTGCCCGTCACTGCTGAGCTCGGGGTAGCCATACAGGATCGCCACTCCCGCCGCTCGCGCAATCTCGGCGATCCTTACAGCGGCGGGGCCGTCACAGGCTTGGGCCAGATCCCGTGCGGCCTGTGCGCCGATGTTGTACCCGGTCAAAAACATCTCCGGACACACCAGCAAGGCAGCCCCCTGCGTCGCTGCCTCGACCGCTTGTTTCTCGAGGCGGCGAAGGTTGGCACTGACATCCAGTGGCAGCGGCACGCATTGAAAGAGGGCGACACGCATAAAGGTCTCCTTATTCCGGCAGCACGATGGGGCCGATCTCGTGGAACACATCGCCAGGCCCCGGGTTTTCGGCGTGGGTCTTGCCACCGAAGTGAGTCATGATGCCCCACACCGCGTTAAGCGAGGTCTGCACAGCGCCTTCCACCCACGCGGGCGTCCACGACACGTCGTCACCGGCAATGAAAATGCCGCGCTGCTCGTCTGGCATGTCCTTTTGCATGAAGTGCGCGTACATCCGCTGGTTGTAGCGATAGTGGCCAGGCAGCGCGCCTTTGAAAGCGCCGAGGAAGTGCGGGTCCGATTCCCACGACACGGTGATCGGGTCTCCGATGATGCGCGCGGCGATATCGACCTTCGGGTAAATCTTTTTCAGCGCGCCGAGCGCCAGGCTGACGCGCTTCTCGACGGGGTGAGGCAGCATCTTCAGCGCGTCGCTCATCCAGGAGTACGACAGGCAAATGACCCCCGGCTTTTCGACACCGTTGGAGTAGGTGCCGTTATCGAACAGGTAGGTGCCCCGGGTCAGGCGATCGGTCAGGGTCATGCTCATCAGGTCGCGGCCGGTTTCCGGGTCCTTGTCCTTCCAGAAGGGACGATCAACCATGACGAAGGTCTTGGACGACTGCATATAGCGCGTGCGGTCCAGCGCCATCCACATCTTCTGCGAGAACAGCGACTCCTCGCACTCGATTTGCGTGGTCAGCAGCCAGCTCTGGCAGGTGGCGAGAACCGCGTCGTAATGGCGGACATCACCTAGATTGTCAGTCACTGCAAACTGACCATTGGCGGCGCGGCTTATGCCTTTCACGCCCGTGCGCGGCGCGCCCCGGTGCAACGTCGACAAGCTGGTGCCTTCGGGCCAGTGCGTGCAACGCTCGGGAGCGTGGCGCCAGATGCCCATCGGAACCTGGCCGACGCCACCGACAATCAGGTGCTGATGATCGTCGCAATTGGTCATGACGACGCGGAAGATCTCCAGCATCGAGTTGGGGAAGTCCGAGTCCCAGCCGCCGGTACCAAAGCCCACCTGTCCAAAGACTTCGCGGTGATAGAACGACAATTTGGCAAAGGCTTTCGACGTGGCGACGAAATCGTAAAACGTGCGGTCATCCCACAGCGGCACCAATGTGTTCCACAGCGCCTTGAGCCGAGGCACGTCGCGATCACGGATTGCTTGCTGAATGTCGGCGAACTGCGAGCCCTCTTCCAGCGCGTCGGCCCAGGCGTCAGCCACTTCCTGAAACAGCGCAGGCAGATCCGATAATTTTTGTGCGTAGTGAGTGCTGCCTTCCAGATCAATCACTGTGCTGCCGGACGCAGCGGTCAATGGGTTGGGGAAGGGTCTGGATTCCAGGCCGAGCTTGTCGACGTAGTGATAGAACGCAGTGGAGGAGACCGGGAAGCGCATGCCCCCCAGTTCGGCGATGATGCCTTCAGCGCCCTCGAACTGCTGGGAGCGCAGACGCCCGCCCATTTTCGAGGCCTCGTAAACGACGGGCTTGAGGCCCAGCTTCATCAGCTCGTACGCGGCAACCAGACCTGCGATACCTGCGCCGACAATGGCGACCTCTTTGCCCAGATTCTCCGTCGGAATACTGCCCAGGCCTGCCGGGTGCTCAATCCAGTCATCGAACGCGAACGGGAAGTCCGGGCCGAAAATCGTGATCGGTTTTTTTCCGTCGGCGGGTTGGCGATTGTTCTTCATGACTGACCTTGTTCGACTGAGGCGCGAAAGGGGACAAGTCTAGATAACAGCGGAGACGTTAATAAGACGCAAAGTGTCGTCGTAATGCAGTAATTAATAACAATTCGACGAGGAGGGGCGTCAGATTGTCTGGTCAGTCGACTTCTATGACGGCTGTCCGCGATCAATCTTGCTGCTCAGGATGATCGAAGTGGTGGTTTTTTCGACGCCATCGACGCTGCCGATCAGGTCGAGCATTTGGTCCAGTTGCTCCGGCGACTCAGTGCGCAGCCAGGCGACGTAATCAAACTCGCCGCTCACGGCGCACAGTTGTTGTACCTGAGCGAGCGCGCTCAACCGGCGCAGCACTTCCTTTCCCGAACGAGGCTGAACGGTAATCCCGACGTAAGCCTGCAGACCGCCATCCGCAAGACGCTGCCCCAGCCGCACACCGTATCCGGTAATCACTCGGGTTTTCTCCAGCCGCGCCAGCCGAGAGGTCACGGTGGTGCGCGCGATACCCAATTGCCGCGCCAGGTTGGCTACGGGTTCCCGAGCATTGATTTGCAGTGCTGCGATCAGTTTACGGTCGATGTCATCAAGCGCTGGGGGGCGAGTGTCGGGCAAGGCGGGTCTCCTTCGGCAAGCGGAGCATGTTAGGAGATTCCTCTGGCGTTGGGGCGATATTCAAGCCGTTTGACCGTATCTGCGCAAAGGCAGAACGCCTAAAGCACTGTCTTGAATGGTCGTTTTTTGCTCATATCAATCATGTTCTTGATTGGTTTGCGCATTTTTGGGTGATGGAATAAGCTTATTTGAGCAAAGTGATCAAGAATTTGATCGTTTCGCTCAATCAGGCTTGTCGAAGCCTCACCCTATAAAAATAAGGAGTGCTCCCTGTGGCTCAATTTCCGATCAAACGTACTATCGAGCGGGTGCCGGGCGGAATGATGATCGTGCCGCTGCTCATCGGCTCACTCGTGGCGACGTTTTTGCCCGACATGCCCAAGTTTTTTGGCTCGTTTACCAACGCGCTGTTCACCGGTTCGCTCCCCATACTGGCGGTGTTTTACGTGTGCATGGGCGCCAGTATCGACATCAAGGCCACGCCGTATCTGCTGAAAAAGGGTGGGGTGCTGTTCGCTACCAAGGTCGGCACGGCCATCGTCATCGGTGTGATGATGGGCCATTTTCTGGGGGAGCAACCCATCACGTCAGGCGTCTTCGCCGGATTGTCGACGTTGGCCGTGGTTGCCGCAATGAACGACACCAACGGCGGGTTGTACATGGCGTTGATGGGGCAATACGGGCGCTCCGAAGACGTCGGTGCGTACTCCGTCATGTCACTGGAGTCCGGCCCTTTTCTGACCATGGTGACGCTGGGTGTCGCAGGCTTGGCAGCCTTTCCGTGGCCGACACTGGTCGGGGCGATCCTTCCACTGTTGCTGGGGATGTTGCTGGGTAATCTGGACCGTGAGATGCGTGACTTTCTGGCGAAGGCTGTTCCGGTGATGATTCCGTTCTTCGCCCTGGCACTGGGCGCCAGTCTGGATTTGCACAAGGTCTGGCAGGCCGGATTATTGGGCATCGGCCTTGGGCTGGCGGTCGTCGTCTTGACCGGCATTCCGCTGTACTTCGCCGACAGAGTCTCCGGCGGCACCGGGGTAGCAGGGGTGGCGGCGGCCAACACGGCGGGCAATGCGGCGGCGGTCCCGGCTCTCGTTGCGGCAGCCAACCCGATTTACACCGAGGCAGCGAACTCGGCGACGCTGCTGGTCGCCGCCTGTGTGGTGGTGACGGCGGTCTTGTCGCCCATTCTTACGGCAGCCATTGCCAAGCGCTACAACACGCGCCATCCCAAACCTCACTCGGAGGCAACGGCGCAGCGGGAGGTTATTCGATGACACTGCTGATCATCGCCGACGACCTTTCAGGGGCGGCGGATTGCGCGATTGCCTTCGCCAGCGCCGGGCATAACACCGTTGTCACGCTTGATGCGACTCATGACACTGGCGATGCGCGCGTGGTCGCCATCGACACCGACACCCGACGTCTGACAGGTGCTCAGGCAGGGGAACGGACATTGGCGGCCTATCAGGCGCTGATTGCTCCCGGACAAAAACTGTACAAAAAGATCGACTCGACGCTGCGTGGCAACTGGGCTGACGAGGTGGCTGCGCTCCAGGCCCATGCGGGGCTGGCGATCGTCGCTCCTGCCTTCCCGGCTACAGGCCGTACGACGCTCGACGGCCAGGTTCTGGTCAACGGTCAACCATTGGAAACCACCGAGACGTGGAGGCTTGAGCACGCTGATCGCTCTGCGGACATGACCTCAATGCTGCAAGCGGCCGGTCTGCAGGTCGCCAGGCTGACGTTGCCGATGTTGCGCGGCGATGCGGCCGCGCTCTCCAGGCACATGGCCGAGGTCGCGAGCAGTGAGGCGCAGGCGCTGATCGTTGATGCGGTCACCACGGAAGACCTGAAAATCCTCTCCTGCGCAAGCACCCAGCTCAAGGAGGCAAGTTTCTGGGTAGGCTCGGGTGGACTGGCACGGGAGATCGCCTTGTTGCCCGACTTCATCTCAGGAGCCAGTCTGCAAACTATCGACGAGCATGAGAAATACGCCCCGACGCTGGTGCTGGTCGGTAGCCTGTCTGCGGTTTCCGAGCGTCAGTGTGCGCTGCTTAAAGAGCGCACTGGCATCGAGGAGGTCGTGGTGCCGCCAGCGGTGCTGCGCCTAGGCAAGAAACATGGCGACTGGGAAAGCTGGGAAGCACGCATCGGCCAGTGCCTGAATCAGGGCGATGACCTGTTGCTGCGCATCGGTCGCGACGACGCCTTCGATCCGGCAGAAGGTGCCCATCTTTCGACCGAGCTCGCAGCGCTGGTTCGTTCAAATTTTGCGCAGGCGGGCGGCGTCATTGCCACCGGCGGCGAAACTGCCCGAGCCCTGCTTTGCGCGGTCGGGATTGGCAGCCTGCAGCTTCTGCGTGAGGTCGAGGCGGGCGTTGCCTTCGGGCGTCCCATCACTGCGCTGGCGGGGCGGCGTCCCGGCGTGGTGACCAAGGCCGGCGCGTTCGGCACGGATCACGCCCTGTATGCGGCCTGGCTGCATCTGAATAACGCAATCGAGCCTGCGCAGTACGGCGCAGGCACTGTCACGAATCCTGCGCTACTAGGTAAAACATCATGAGCAACTACCTGCCAATCATCGGCATCACCATGGGCGACGCCAGCGGTGTCGGCCCGGAAGTCATCGTCAAAAGCCTGAACCACCACGTCGTCTACCAACAGTGCCGTCCCTTGGTCATCGGCGATGCCGGACGTCTGGAGTTGGCCAACACCATCGTCAACGGCACGGCGAAGATCCGCCGCATCAAGGAAGCGTCAGAAGCTCAATACGAGCCGGGCACGATTGACTGCATCGATTTGAATCTGATCCCGGCCGATCTGCCGTTCGGGCAGCTGTCCGCAGTCGCTGGTGACGGCGCCTACCGTTTCATCGCCCGCGCTGTCGAGCTGGCCGAAGCCAGGCAAATCGACGCCATCTGCACGGCGCCGCTGAATAAAGAAGCGCTGCACGCTGGCGGCCATAAATACCCGGGTCACACCGAAATGCTGGCGCACCTTACCCATGTCGATGAAGTCTCGATGATGCTGGTGGCGCCGCAGCTGCGCGTTATTCATGTGACGACGCACATGGGCATCATTGATGCTATCCGCAAGATCGAACCGGGTCTGGTCCAGCGCACCATTGAGCGAGGCAACGCGACCCTGATCAAGGCGGGTATAGAGCGTCCTCGTATCGGGGTGTGCGGCATCAATCCCCATGCAGGTGAAAATGGCCTGTTCGGCTATGGAGAGGAGGAAGAGAAGATCATTCCTGCCGTCAAGGTCCTGCAGGACAAAGGCCTGGACGTCACCGGTCCTTTGCCTGCGGACACGCTGTTCTTCCGGGCGGGGCGTGGCGATTTCGATCTGGTGGTGGCGATGTATCACGATCAGGGTCATGGCCCGGTCAAGGTTCTCGGCCTTGAAGCGGGGGTCAACGTCACGGTCGGCCTGGAAGTCATCCGCACTTCGGTGGATCACGGCACTGCGTTCGACATTGCCGGCAAGGGCATCGCGGACGAGCGCAGCATGCTTGAAGCATTGCGCCAGGGCGCTGAGCTGGCCACCCGGCGAGGGTGAGGTGAGCGGGCCGGGTCGTGTAAGATCAGCGGCCTTTCTGCAACGAGGCCGCCCATGAAAGCCAACGACCGTCACCGCGCCATTCTGGAACTGGTGCGCGCCCGTGACACCAACGTCGAGCAACTGAGCGCTGCCCTCGGTGTGTCGGAAGCGACAGTCCGTCGCGATCTGACCATGTTGGCCAAGCAGCGGCATCTGGTGCGTACGCACGGCGGCGCTACGGCGTTGATCGGCGTACACGAGCCCGAGGCCTCGCTTGAGGAGCGCAAAGCGACCCAGCGCGACCAGAAAAACGCCATTGCACAGGCGGCAGCGTTGCACATCAAGGACGGCGACACGGTACTTCTTGATGGCGGAACGACGTGTGCTGCGCTGGCCCTGCATCTTTCGTCACGGCAGAACGTCCACGTGGTCACCAACAATCTCATGGCCGTTATGACGCTGGCGAATGCGCCGGGCATTCGCCTGACGCTGATCGGCGGCGATCTCAGAGGCTCGAGCATGAGCACACTGGGCCCGCTTGCGGAATTGACGCTCAGCCGGCTGAGCGTCGATAAGGCATTTCTGGGCGCTGATGGTGTGGTCGCCGAGTTCGGTTTGTGCGAAGCCAGCGACCAGCAGGCTTATCTGAAGGAATGCATCATCAAGCGCGCGGCTCAGGTGTTCGTCCTGGCTGACGCGGACAAGCTTGGCCGTGCGCGACAGCAGCACTGGACGCCGATTGAGCGCGAGTGGACGTTGATCACTGCCGCCCAAGCCGATGAAAGCCTTGTGGCACCCTTTGAGGCCCACCCGCAAATCACCGTAGAAACGGTCAGCGTTTAATCTCGTCCCTGAGATCACTGCGGCTGACCCTTCCAGGCCGCGTATTGCCTTGGCTGTCATTAAGCTCCCGCGAAAAGAGTGGTCTCGTCGTAGGACATTTCTATGCTGTCACCGCTCTGTCATTCAGCTGTCACCTCTGGCGTGCCTAAATTCTCCCCCCACCCTTTTGAACGCACTCGGGAGACTCGTCATGACTCTGGATTTCTCCGAAACCGCCCGTTACATCCAGGCCGATATCCTCGACAGCTTCGACGAGGAACTGGAAATGGAATACGACGACGCGCGCCTGGATGGCTTGCTGGCCGATCTGGGAGAGGAGGTGCCCAAAGGGATTGATCGCCGCCTGTACTTCCGTGAACTGCTGCGGCTGCAGGGTGAACTGGTCAAGCTGCAAGACTGGGTTGTCAGCCAGAAGCTCAAAGTGGTCGTGCTGTTTGAAGGTCGTGATGCGGCAGGCAAGGGTGGTGCAATCAAGCGCATCACTCAGCGGCTCAACCCGCGGGTCTGCCGGGTCGCCGCACTGACCGCGCCGAGCGAGCGCGAGCGCACCCAGTGGTACTTCCAGCGCTATGTCGCACACCTGCCTGCCGCTGGCGAAATGGTGCTGTTCGACCGCAGTTGGTACAACCGGGCTGGCGTCGAGCGGGTCATGGGCTTCTGCAATGACGAGGAATACGAAGAATTCTTCCGCACCGTGCCCGAGTTCGAAAAAATGCTGGTGCGCTCCGGCATCATCCTCATCAAGTACTGGTTCTCCATCACCGATGACGAGCAATACCGGCGCTTTCTGATGCGCATCCATGACCCGTTGAAGCAGTGGAAGCTCTCACCGATGGACCTTGAGTCCCGTCGTCGCTGGGAAGACTACACGCGCGCCAAGGAAGAAATGCTCACCCGTTCCCACACCGACGTCGCGCCCTGGTGGATCGTCGAGGCCGACGACAAGAAGCGTGCGCGCCTCAACTGTATTCATCACCTGCTGGAACAGATCCCGCGCGGCGATACGGAAACGCCGCAAGTGGTGCTGCCGGAGCGCGAGTACAATGCTAACTACCTGCGCGCACCCGTGCCGCGCGAGATGGTTGTGCCGCCGGTGTACTGATCCTCACCGTGCAGCACCTGGGCCCCGGTGTGGTCAGATCTTCCACGCCGGTGCTGTCTTCGCCAGGCACTGTTGCAAGCTTTCCAAGTTGTGCGTGAACTGACGAGTCATTAACTGGTAACCCAGCAATTCCGTCGAGGCGGTGGGCACATCTGGCCCGATGGCCAGGCTTTCCGTAGGGCGCTGCAAACGCTCGGTAGCCCCGGTCTGCAGCGCGCGGGCCATGCCGATCAGCATGCGGCGAATGCGCCGCTGCTCTGCAGTAACGCCCGTGCTCCCGACATCTGCAGGACGCAGGTTCGAAAGGATTTCCAGCAGGCTCAGGCACATGCGGTAATGGCCTTGAATGGCATCCAGCTCGACGATTGAAATCTTCACTTCCTTGGAAACCGACGGCATCAGCGAGCGCAGCTGGAGCAGCGTCGCCCCCATTCTTGCGGTCAATTTCACATGCTCGTCGGCGGTAATTGACTGGCCGCTGGCGATCCGCTCGTAGGCCACTGCACAGTCCCGCAGCCCACTCGCCAGGTTATAGCGCCACGAATACACCGCATACAACGGCAGGGCGAACGAGAAAGCCAGTGCGAGCGCAATCCCGATCAAGATGTCGACGGTGCGCCACAGCCCGTCGGTGATCGGGTTATCGCCGTGCCCCGCCACGATAAATAAAGTGATCGCCGACAGCAGCGCCGTATAACCGCCCTTGCCGATCGCGTGATAGGCGAAGAAGCCGCAGATCAGCGACATGATTACGTAGGTCAGTAACGGCATGCCCAGGTAGCTTTCCTGCGCAACCACCGCAAGGCCCAAGGCTGCACCAATCAATGTCCCGTAGGCGCGCTCCACTGACTTCTTGCCGATGTTGCCGTGATGCTGCAGCCCTCCAATGACAATCAGCATCGTCACAGAGGCCCATTCCCCGTGGGGCAGATGAACGCCGGTCGTCAGGAGAATCGACACCAGCAGCCCGACCACGATACGGCCGGCATGGATGTAACGGGCATGCCGGTAACGACGATAGGGGTCCAGCAGTGGACGCAGTAGGCGACGAAGCCATGAGGGGAGGGACACTGTATTCATGGGGTTACAGACCATCGGGATGATGAATATATCCGCAAGCAGCCAAAGGCACCGGTGACCCAGCTTCTAGCGCTTAACAAAAACATCACATGTGAGAGATTGCGCAGGGTGATGATTGCGCGTAGGGTGCATCGCTATCACATGTGATGTTTGGCAGAGGCTGCAATGGCTCGGAAAACTTCAACCGATTACATGCGCGAGATGCGCGCTCGGCTGACGGCGGCCGGGTATGTAAAGCGAGAACTGTATGTGCTTCCTGAAAACGCGGAAGTGCTGAGAGACATCGAAAAGGTGTTGCGCCAACCCTATTTGGGTAACCGGATCAAACTGGAGGGATTCATGACTGAGAATAGCAATTGGACGATCAACTCACTTCATTCGGCGTTCGCCGAGCTGGACGTGGTTAAAGACAAGGACATCGAGCTGACCCTCATTCAAGGCGCTGAGCCGAGTCTGAGCCTGGTGATGAACCAGTTTGGCGGCTTGCCGATCATCATCGCCATCGCAGGCGACCAGATTCTGGTCGATTCCGTGCTGGTTTACGCCTCTGAAGTCAAAGACCCGGCCGCCTTCAATGACGCCGTACTGCGTAGCCGGGAGCTCTTTCCGTTGTCGTCGATCGGCATCGAGACCCTGCCAAACGGCGAAACCTTTTACAACATGTTCGGCGCACTGAGCGCCGCCTCTTCGCTGACGGTCATCGTCCACGAGGTGCTCACGCTGGCAGAAAACGTGATCCACGCTGCCGACGCCTACGAAGATTTCCTCAAATCCGATTCACAGTAACCGGGAGACACATCAATGAGCCTTTGGAAAAAAATGGTAACCGCCCTGCGTGGTGGAGCTTCCGAAGTAGGTGAAGCCATCGTCGATGCCCAGGCGCTGCGAATCCTGGACCAGGAAATCCGTGACGCCGACGCCTCCATGCTGGCGGCGCGCAATCAACTGATTCAGATCAAAGCCAAGCACAAGCTTTCGCTACAGCGCGTCGAAGAACACGACAAGAACATCGCCAACTGGGAGCAGAAAGCGCTCGCAGCAATGAACAAGGGCGAAGAAGCGCTCGCGCTCGAATGTGCTGAAAAAGTAGCCGAACTGACCGCCCTGCGTGATCAGGAAAAACTTGCAGCCGACCAGTTCGGCGTCCATGTGGCCAAATTGACCGCACAAGTCATCAAGGCTGAGAGCCAGATCAAGGGCCTGCGCCAGCAGACCGATATGGCCAAGGCTCGAGACAGCGTACAAAAAGCGCAAATCAACGCCGCTGCGGCCACCGGCGGCGCCAATGGTCGGCTTGAGACCGCAGTGGGTTCGCTGGCACGCATCAAGCAGCGTCAGGATGAGCAGGACGCAAGGCTTGAAGCGGCGGATGAGCTCGCCGAGGCTGCCAATGGCGGTGACCTTGAGCGTCGTCTTCAGGATGCCGGCATCGGCGCAAAAACAGGCGGCGCGGCCGACGTCCTCGCCCGTTTGAAAGCGCAGAGCCAGAACGGTAACGCGGGTCAATAAGCACCGTTAAACAAAGGCAGTCGGTTTTTACCGGCTGCCTTTTTTCGATTTTCAGGGCGCGCAGATGAATATCGGAAATGGACTACGAACGATACTCTCACTCGCCGCTGTGATGATCGTGGTGCAGATGGTTAACTCGCTGACCGCCAACAGCCTGCTGTCGCATGGCCTGGTGCCGAGAACCGTTTCAGGTCTGCAGGGCATCTTTTTCTCGCCGTTCCTGCACGGCTCGGTACGTCACTTGCTGAGCAATCTCCTGCCGTTTGTGGTGCTGAGTTGGCTGGTGGCGACCGAGGGGCTTCAACGTTACATCCGTGTGGCGGTGCTCGTTGTCGTGCTGGGAGGCCTGATGGTCTGGGTTGTCGGCCGACCGGTTATCCACGTGGGGGCCAGTGGTCTTATTTTCGGCTTGTGGGCGTATCTACTGGCTCGAGCGTGGTATCAGCGCAGCCTGGCGAGTTTCGCGATTGCCCTGGTGACCCTGCTGGGTTACAGCGGGCTGGTCTTCGGTTTCGTTCCAGTGCCTGGCGTATCGATTGAGTCACACCTGTGTGGCGCGCTTGCCGGTATCGTGACGGCTTGGCTGATGCACTCGCGGCGGCTTCTCGAAAAAGGCCCTGCGAGCTGAGTTGCAGCATTTTTCCATATCGCCTCGGCGCGACTTCAAGGAGTTGAATCATGAGTTGGATCAAACGCGCGTTAGGCCTTGCGGCACCCAATCCATCGGCCGGTTCCGAATCACTTGCCAATAGCAATTTGCTTAATCCATTCGGGTTGGCTACTGGCCGAATGCTGGACCTCGATGACTCTCTGAAGCTGATGCTCGACGGTCATTCAGAGTTGATTGTCCCCAACGAGGAAGTGGTCTGGTCGGTTGGGCAGGTTGACCTTGGACAATCCGTGCGGCTGGTACGCTTCTACTTCGAGGACGAAGATTACTGGATGCAGGTCATGATGAACGGGCCTTCGGCTGAAGACGTTCAGGACATCATCCTGTTTGGCTACAGCAGCGCCGTGACGATCAACAGCGAGGCGGAACTCAAGCGTTTGGTGGGGCCTGCCTCGAAAGTGGGCCTACCCGTGTACGAGCACGACGGCTGGGAGTACGGCCGTCAGTGGGGCACCGAAGAGGGCCAGACCGAGCTCACGCCAATGGATGAGCACGTTGTCAGTCCGGACGGTACCTACCGTATCAAGCACCTTAGCATGTTGTACGCGCGGGACACCGGCCTGGTGGACCGTCGCGAGTTTCTACTGCTGTCTGTCGAGGAGGATGAGGAAGGTATCGTTACCCTCACTACATCTGTCGGCGTGACCCTGCAGTCCACAGATTTCACTGTCATTTAAAAGGAAGTAAACAATGCTCGACGCGCTTCGCATGTCCCTCAACTTCCAGTCGGTGCTGAGCTTTCTGGTCTACATCATTGTGGCCGCCGTATTGTTCGCGTTGTTTCAGATGGCCTACACACGTCTGACCCCGCACAAGGAGTTCGTCCAGATCCGTGAGGGCAATGTTGCCGCCGCAGTGGCGTTGGGTGGCGCGCTGATCGGCTTCGCCTTGCCTGCCAGCAACGTGATCGCCTACAGCATCAGCGTTCTGGATGTGGTCATCTGGGCAGTCATCGCCGCTTTCGTCCAGTTGCTGGCCTTCACCGCCACCAGCATGGTCTTGAAGGATCTGTCCGCGCGCATCACCCGGGGCGAGCTGGCCGCGGCGATCTACGCGGCCAGCGTCTCGATCAGTGTCGGTTTTCTCAACTCGGCCTGCATGACGCCGTCGACCTGATCGCTTGTGATCGAAAGGAGTTATCGATGAGACGTAGTTCCCTGAAACTGGTTCTGGCGGGCACGCTGCCGCTGGCCCTGAGCGCATGCAGCAAGTCCGACACTGTTGAGGTCTCTGCGCAGCAAACCTATCCATCAGTCCAGGCCTGTGTGGATCAGAAAGTCCCGGTAGACATTTGCTCGGACGCCTACATGAGCGCGCTGGCGGAACACCGCCGTATCGCCCCGACCTATGACGACGCTGCTTCATGTGAGGCGGATTTCGTCCCTGATTACTGCCAGCAGAACACCGATGGCAAGTTCACCCCCAAGCTGGGCGGCTTTCAGCTGGAGCTCTCTGGCGAGCTTCCCAAATCCCAGGTCGACGCCGCGAAGTCCCAGGCCGAGCAATCGGGCGGCGGAGGCGGTGGCTTCGGCTCAGGAGTGAACGGCTTCCTGATGGGAATGCTCGTCAGCAACATGGTCAACGGATTCACCGGCGGCGGTGGTCGTTACTACTCGCAACCCATTTACCAGGAACGCGACTCGCGCGGCGGTTACCAGACTTCCACGTTGTCTCGCCAGATCGAGCGCGGCAAAACCTTCGGCAATTCCAGCCAGGCGCGAAGCAGCTCGACCGGGACGTACTCCAAAAGCACATTGGGCCGAAATTCATCGGTTTCATCGTCCGTGTCCCGTGGCGGTTTCGGCAGTCAGGCCACCGCCCGCAGCGGTTGGGGCGGCAAAAGCAGTGGCTCAAGCTTCGGCGGATAACACAGGACGTTACCCATGAAAAGGATCAGCATCGAGGAGCGGCCGGACTGGCGGCAGACCGCCGAGCGTGAGGGGTTCGACTTTCACACCATCGACGGCGAACGCTATTGGGATGAGCGAGCCTATTACCAGTTCACGGAAGCGCAGATCACCCGCGATATCGAAGCGCCCACCCAAGAACTGCATGCCATGTGCCTGGATGTCGTGGAGAAGGTCGTTGAGAGTGAGGAGCTGTTGACGCGACTTGCCATCCCGCCGGCGTTTTTCGATCTGGTCCGCACTTCCTGGAAGGAAGGCCACCCACATCTTTATGGCCGTTTCGACTTCAGCTACGACGGCGAGAACCCCGCCAAGCTGCTGGAAGCGAACATGGACACGCCCACGTCGGCTTACGAGGCCGGCGCGTTTCAGCTCATCTGGCTTGAAGAGCAGATCCAGCGCGGCGTTCTGCCCGCGCACGCTTCACAATTCAACTCGATGGCCGAAGACCTGGTCCGGGCGTTTCTGGCGATCAGGGACGGCGGGCCGTTTTACTTCTCATCGATGTCAGGTTCGACAGAAGACAAAGGCACCACTGAGTTCCTGCGCAAAATGGCCGAGCATGCAGGCATCGAAACGCGCCATATCGACATTGAGGACATTGGCCTCAACGCCGAAGGCAGATTCGTCGATCTCCAGGGCCGTTGGATCGAGCGCATTTTCAAGCTGCACGCCTGGGAACATGTGTTCCATGAGCCGCATGGTCAGGCCATCCCGCAATGCGATACGCAATTCATCGAGCCTGCGTGGAAGGCCATCGTGTCCAACAAGGGCATCCTGCCGTTGCTGTGGGAATACAACGAAGGTCATCCCAATCTGCTCCCGTCCTTCGTCGACAAACAGCCGCAGTCCGCGGTGCCGAAAGGCTGGGTTCGCAAGCCGTACTTCTCTCGGGAGGGCGCCAACATAGAGATTCGGACGCCCAACGACCAGGTCATTTTCGAAGATGGCCCCTACAACGATGCGCCCTACATCCTGCAAGCGTTCGCCCCGCTCCCCCGTTTCGGTGACAGCTACACGCTGATCGGCTCATGGGTGGTGGGCGATACAGCGTCGGGGATCGGCATTCGTGAAGACGACAGCCTCATCACCAAAGACAGCAGCCGGTTCCTTCCGCATGTCGTGATCGACTGACTCGGTAGCGTGCGCAAGCCACTCACGGATTGCGCTGAGCCAGAACGAAAAAAAGCCGCGCAATGCGCGGCTTTTTATTTGGTGGGCCCACACGGACTCGAACCGTGGACCAAGGGATTATGAGTTGCCTAGAAACGCTGCAACCTTAATAAAACCGTCCGTAGAGTAACGTAGGTACGCAAAGCTTAAAGCGGCGTAAACCGTGGGTTTGGCGTAGTTTTCAGAAATCTGCAATAGGTAATGACTGTACTGCTGTTGTACCGGTACGCCGCCACCTCAGCACAAGTCCGTAGCTTCAGATAGGTAATGGTAGTGACTTGACCACCCATTAGCCGCAGCTCCCAAAAGCGCCTACCAACTACCATAAAGTACACTTGGCCCGATGAAGCAATCTCGCTCAGGTCATAGGAACGTAGCATGCGATCGAGAGCCAAGGTAGGAAGAGCCGGATACCTTGTCCTCCCCATGAACTGGAACTGATTCAGGTAGCGCAGATATTTCTGGTTCGAAGCGAGGCTTTGTGGCCTACTAATTTTCTGTGCCGAGGCACACGGCCGTATTGGCAATACGGTCTATGCGGTGTCCTCAGGGAAGGGAAGGCTTTGTCACAGTGGGCGTGGTTGCAGACTGTCCCATAGCGCGTCATAGCCAGGATCTCCGCACGTTGCCATACAAGTTATTCCGTTGTTCCCATCACCGTATAAAGGCAAGAAATAGCGTCCAGTGATGCGACTGTGCTTCGTATGCAACACATGATGCGCAATAACTTAAAGTTTGCGTAGCTAAAATAAAGTATTTTTTGGTAGTCGAGATCATGAATGGAAAACAAATCGAAAAATGAAGTTAACGATTTAATGGGGGAGTTTCAGGAAACTTGCGGAGAATACTTATTCTGCTTGATGTTTGCCTCTAAGGGAATAGAAACAAATGGAGATATCATCGCTAAGGAAAGAGCGAAGCCTGGTCAGAAAGTCTGGATAGCATCTGATACGGAGTCCAACCCAAAATATCATGCCAGAATGGATATTTCGATGTTTGTCGAAAAATCAAAGAAAAATGGTTTTTTTGTTAATGAAATTTGCAAATCCTTACTTTGTAGCATTTATTCGTTATGGGACGAAACTTATAGGCATAAAATAGCCAAAGCAGCTGGGGTTGAAGCTAGCACACTGATTGCCCCGCTGATGGGGGATCTGCGTAAAATTAGGCACTGCATCCTCCATAACAAGTCCACAATACCCGAGAACGGTTATCAGTTTGAGGTCCTTGCTTGGAAATTGGCGCCTGGTGCGCTCGCGATTACAGCAGAAATGTTCCGCGAATTCATTGATATGATCAGAACCAAAATGGCCATTCAAGCAGCTTCACTAACTCCAGAGATGCTGGAAATTTATCAGGTCATGACAAAGAAGGAGAAAGAGAGTTTTGATAGCTGGTATAAAAAATCTGGGAACCTAAAAGACGACATTCCGTGGCCAGGGATGGATGAGGTGCTAAAAAGAGTTAATAGAAACAATAGTAATTAGGACATTTTCTAGGCGCGAGAAGCATCCTAACATTCAGTCTTACGTATGCCAGGGCCAGCTTCTATTGTTTTGGTACGTGTACAAATTGACTGACAATGCAGGTGCTGATTTCTAGATCGGCAAGTTTTTGGGTTGGGTTGGGTTGGGTTTGGTTTGCTGGGGGGATGAGTCACGTAAAATATAATGGTATGCGCTTACCTACTGGCGAACAAATTACAGCCCGCTTCTGAAAAGATGCAATTGTTGGTTGGTGTCTGCGCTGGCTCGAAAGCTGCTGTTCACGAATAGCTGCCTTCGGCCGTCGGTGATGGAGGCTGGAAGAGCTATAGACGTAGGTGGGTAATCTATCGCCGAGATCGATGGGGGGATATGTGGTAGTTGCGCAATATCAACTTTTTCGCTCAGAGTACTGCGCTCTTCCGTCCCAATGGCCGCCAAACCCGATTGATCGATGGATGTAGTGCAAACTCTAGAGCTACACTCTAAAATAGGGTTTTTATATCTAAGGAATGTGTCGTGGAGATTTTACAGCAGGCAGTTAGGAAACTCGCAAATTCGATGAGAATTTATGTTGAGACACATTGCGAATTTCAGAGGCTGAAATACATAGATAAAGAAGAGGCGATTGATAATTTAGATCGCGCATTTGAATCAAAGCTTGAAGCTTTTCATAGTTTGTACGATGTATCAAAAAATCAAATCGACTATTTCTCAAGCGCAGATACCGCGTCTTTAATCCTTATGCGGAATGCGATCCATCATCGAGATCACTTGCTTTTCAAGAGTTGGAATCATGAAATGGCGCTGGATGATAAATTCAAAAAATATCTGGGAGCAGAATTTCTTTTGATTGACTACCCAGTGCTAGGGGTACCCTCCAAGATGCGTTATTTCTACAAACTTGAGGATTTTTATCTCCGGATGGATGGGGATTTAAATTCCCCTTATCTGGAAAAGAAAATGGGGGCTGCGAAACGAACAGCGCTTTTGGAAAAAATGAATTCCGATCTTGGATTTTTAGATATAAAAGCATACGCAGAATCTCAACGGTATCCAATTGGACAAATCTATGTAAACGTTATGCCTATCTTCATTTCTGCAACCTGTAGGGTCTTCTGCGCTTTGAAGAAGAATGGATTAACGTTCTCTGGGTTCGATGCAAAGGTGTACGAAGAGCCGTTTACAAATGAGCTAGAAGTTGATTTCTCTAAATTCGTATATATGCCCTTGCGAATAGTATGAGTGTAGAATTTATTAAGCTGAGTCGGCATCGTCGCGCATTTTGATTCAAGTCTTTGAAACCTCTGGATTACCGACTCGGGTATTGATTTTGGATTTTTTTGCCTGCCGGCTCTCAAAAATTATAATAACTGCTACTGGCCCATTGCCGACTGTCACGGAACGCTGGGGTCAACTGAAAGCGACCCCAAGCAGCTAATTCCTAAGCAAATGGCCAGGTAAAGTGTAATCCCTTACTGACAGCGAACTACTGAATGAAACGTTATTAAAAAATTACCTTGAAAATTAGGGTTGCAAAAAACGACCCCCAAAATATGGTGTTAACTGTATAAACTATCCAGAACAAGCTTGTTCCCGGTGTTTCAAAGGGAGCCTGTTTTTTGTACAGATCGGGGGACCAGTGCAAAACCCAAACAGTCAGACCTAAACCCAATGCAATTCCGGTGATTTCAAGTGAGTTGCGAGCAAGTTGAAGAAATACTTCTCCATTAACGACCGATGGAAAAAGAAAAGGTGATGAAATTGCGACTGCCCAGTTCATTGCTGCTGCTACAAAAGCTAGAGTTATAATGAAATTACTAGGAGCCAAAACTAGCAGCTTTACTGTTTTGCCATAGTCCCTTGGTTTAATCATTCTACTTGTGGCGCAGAAAAAAGCAAAAAATACAGTCAATCCAGAAAAAACCATTATGGTCTTTCCTGCGATGTGTTCTTGCATTATTTCGCTAATATTTTGTGCTAGCGGCGGGAATTTTGCACCAACAAAAGCCAGCGCTAGTGTGAAAACAAAAAAGTATACGAAAGTTCCGCAACTTTCTTTCAGGCGGATTCCATTCATGTTTAGCTCCTGCAGTTTATAGTTTCATATTAGTCAGTAACATTAGGTGTATTCTATTCAATGTTGAAAAACATAAGAATCTCCTGTTAATCAGCCAGCAATTGCTCGTCATGACAGGTTGGGAATGGGCAGTATATGGCAAATTGGATCATTGATGTCAATCTGATATCATTTTTTAAATGACATCTACTGCTGCTGACAGCGGGGCGACATCTCGGCACAGTCTATTCGCGGCAACGCAGCGGATGGCAGTCGATAAATTCTGGCGGGACGCCTAGGATCGGAAGCTCATAATCAATACCGGTGGTGACCCCAGCGCTGTTTCACGAATTCGGAGGCTATCTGCGTTTCTACATGGGAGTTGTTCATCACCGCCTTCACTGGTGGAATGTCTTGAACCATTCATAACGACTACGCAAAAGGTCACCCACCCAAAGAGCCCCAGAAGAGGTTAGCGGTAAGAGCAACTGCCACCGCCGCGCTGTGCAGAGCCACAGGCAGCAACAGTCCGCCTGTCTGAATCCTCGCCACAGAAAAAATCACCCCTAGGGTAAACATCAACGCGTGTGTGGGCCAGAAATCGTAGCGGCCTAAGTGCGCGTACATAAAAAAGATTGATGAAAGGGTCACTGCCACAGTAGCTACGAGGAAATGGTGCTTGAACGGCAGCATGCCAAGGATAAAGTGCCTGAATGCAATCTCCTCCACGATAGGCGGCAGGATTAGTAATGAGATGACCATAATCAGGTACTGCGGCTCGCTTTTGCCAAATCCGATTCCTTGCATCGACAGCTCTCTGCCAAATCCGAGAGAAATGGAACCCCCGATACTGACTGCATAAGCTGCTAACACCGATACAAGACCAATTACTAGATGGCGACGCTTAATTGTGCCCAATAAGCTGTCGTTTGGCCTGAGTCGCTTCTGCAGCAATAGCACTGCGACAAGCAGAATTGCAGGTGGACCGTAAAGAATGGGTACGTCATAGCCTATCAGAGTGAGGTAGGGAACATTCTCCATGAGTATTTTAACGAGCTGCCGGTAAATCACGTAAACGGCAGGGCCTATGAGCAGCCATGGCATCAGTGCCAAACCGTGATTACCCCACAATAGGTGCCACGTTTTTGGTCTGGGTATTTCAGAGTCGTTCGTAGCTTGGTCTGCCATTGTCTTCACTTCTCGTAATGTTCAGATTTTCGCGCCCGCGAAAATGGGTAGTGTCACCGTTTTTTCGCGGGCGCGAAAATCTGTGGTTGCTGGTGAGATCCAGCGCGACAAGTCACCCTGGCTCTCACCAGCTCGTTTGGAAGCACAGTGTTGAGTGTCCAAACGAGCTCCAAGCACTATTTGCTCACCGCGCAGATGAGGTTTCGAACCGTCCATGATTTTCGCGCGCGAGAAAATGAAGAGACCTCGATGAAGTAGAAACAGCTCGGCGTTCTGTCACGGCTATCAATTTTTAGCTCCCGTCAGCGGGTTGTAGCCTTGGGCAGCGCATCTGGCTCTCGCCATGATGCTGGCCGTACATTCCCTTTGCTTCGCTGCTGCCGCAGCTTCCGATTGGCGTTTTGCCGCCGCTAGTCGGCGCTCGGAGTCTTGCTCTACTCGGCGAGTAGCCTCGGCGGCTGAGCTGGCCTGGCGATCAGTGTCACGTTGGCGTTGAATGGACAGGCGTTGTAGTTTCTGTTGCTCACGTTCTGCCTGCTGCTCTGCCTGTCGAGCGTCTCGCTCTACCTGACGTGCTTGATTCTGAGCGTCTAACTTTGCCTGTTGCTCCTGCCTTTCTGCGTCTCTCTCCGCTTTACGGATCGCGCTGCTGAGCGTGTCAATCGATGCTGCAGGTGTAGATATCGGCTGCTTCCGCTCAGATGGCTGTTCTCTATCGTAATCATCGGAAGTTTGCTCTGCCACTGCTGCTGGCCCGAGCGCCCCTGCCTTATCGCCGTTCAATTGCACATCTAGCCGATGAACCAGGTTCTCAGTCTGAGCCTGTAGCTTGAATCCCTCTTGCAGCACCGGCAGGGCATCAAGTACGCCATCTGACAAGCGCTGATAGTCGAAGCGGGAGGGCCGCTTGACCTCAAGCGCGCTTAGAAATAATTTTCCCTCGACGCTCAGCGGCACCTGTTGTTTCGTAAGATTTTTGAACGGTGATGTCTCGATAAGCTGCTGCGCCTGATCGTATTTTTCCTGTTGTGCCGCTGCTTTCTGAAGGACCTGTTCCTGGCTTGGAGCTTTGATACGCGACAGCTAGGCCTGGAGGGTAGACGTTTGTTGGGTTGCAACTTCTCGCAGCCACTCAGGCTGGTCCGCTATCAAAACTTGCAGGCGAGAAAGTGCTGCTTCAGTGTGTTGCACCGATTGGGCGCTTAGCGCATTGATTGCTTCAAGGCGTTGTACGGCCTCGTCAGCTTTCATAGCGGGGTATCGGTAGGCATACACGACTGCAGCTAGAAGCAGGGCCAATGCAAGGAGGGTGGCTGGAGAAGTGGACCCTGGCCAATACCAGCGACCCTCTTTTTCACGCATCACGGGCATTCGGATTTCAGTAGTCATCATGCAGTACTCCCGTGTTGTTTCGGGTACAACCGGATTACGTCACGACGTTGAATACGTCCACGATTGATGATTGCTATCGCAGTACCAGGTATGGCGAGCAACGTATCAATCTCATCAGGCTGGATAAGGGGCGACAGCTCTAGCTGTAGCGAGGGCCGCTGCGGTGCTTGAGTTGAGTCATCCGGCACCACCATCCCATCCAGCCAGTTCATGGCTTTGGGAGTCCACTGACGGTGCCAGAGACCGATAGCGTAAGACAGACGTGGCGCGCCAAAGCGACCCTGTCGATTCAGCGTTGTCGATTGCATTGCTTGATCCGTGCCGGAGTTAGCATATAGGCCAAGGTCGCTTGCCGCGTCTGGTAGTCCTTGGAAGCTTTGCGTTGAGGCCTTCCACACATGGCCACTGCGCTTGGAAACGTAATTGTTTGAATCGTCTGTACGAGGTGCTAAAGCAATGATGCTGGCTAGGTTACCGAGCATCTGAACCGCACCATCGCGCTCCAGGCGTTTGTATAAACCGTCGACGTTTTGCGTTGCAAACATTAGATACAGGCCAAGGCTGCGTGCTACAGGAACAGTCTCTAAGTCTGCTTTGGTCAATAGGTTCTGAACTTCGTCGGCGGCAAGTAGCACGGGCCGGTGGCCTTCCAGATTTTGCCAATTGTCGCCGCGTTTTTTCACCGCGTCGTAGACTCGTCGCATGCATAGGGCCGAGATCGCAACCCCGCCAATACCATATTCCGACTCCGGTAATAGAAGTCCGATTTTCTGGCCGGTCATTACACCCTCAACCCTGAACTGAGTATTAGTTGTATTGACCCATGGCCCGAGCTTTTCTTGAAGCAGGATGTTCCCCAACCATGTCCGCAGCATGTTACTGATGCAACCTGCAGTCTTCTCTGGGAAATCGGGATACTCCAACAACCAATAGTGAGCGGCTGCGAGCAGGCGCCCGCTATGGTCAATCTCATTTGAGATGGAATCTAGCCAGTCCGCTCGCTCCTGATGGCTTGCCAGGCAAAATTGCTGGATTTGTGTCAGCGTATAGGGAAGATCAGGATGGGCTTCCACTAGGATTGCCGCCATACGCAGCATCAGGCGGGCAGAGTCTCGCCAGAAGGTATCTCCTTTCCCGTCGTCGCAAACGTCGGGCAACACATCAGCCAGAGCATCTGGCGTCATCTCATAGATAGGATTGAATGGGCCGTGGTCTGGGCTGATGAGCGTATAGCCGTCGATACCATGGAACTCAAGCGGCAGTGCACCCTTGCCATCGAGAACCAGAAGACCTCCTAGATCGCCATCGATCCACTGTTTGGTGAGCGGACGAATGACCCCTGAGGTTTTGCCCGTGCCGCTAGCTCCTAGCACACCGACATGAGTAGCCAGATCTGTAACCGACAAGCCAAACGGTATACCCGCTTCTGTAGGCGCTAGCGGGTCACGTCGTTGCGCTAACAAGCCAGTACTGGTTCCGAGTTGGATGAAAGGAGAGCTGTCCGTTTTGGCGTTTTTAATCTGCTCATTCCGTGCTTCCTCCAGGTGCTGGAAATACGCGCGTCCGGCCTTGTCGATTAACAGTTCGGTACCGCTTTCACGCACGGCTTGATCAAGCAGCATTGCGCGAACCGTAAGAGGAGATTTGGCCGTGAAGGTAAGATAGATTGCGAAACCCCACATACCTATAACGTATAGCCAATTAATCAGCTGAGCATCCAGGCGAATGAATGTGTCGAGATGTTCACGATAGGACGCCGAGAGTCCCACAAAAATCAGGGCTGGAATAATGACTATTTTGATGACGAGGAGGAATACAGACGGGTCCGTTTCCTTCTGTGCCGGTTGTGCTTTTTCCTGATCTCGCGGAATCCAGAAGGCAAAACGTTTCCACACCAAAAGGGCGAAATAATCCAGGACCGCAAGCATGGGCGATGAGATTGCGAGAGCCGGAGTTAGCATTACCAAGCCAACCATGAACAGTACAGCCTTGGTGGTCATCCACTCAGAGCGAACAGCGGAAAACTCTAGGTCGGTGGCTAGTACTTGTCCCGTGACAGACTGGCCGTTGGAGTCTGTCACCAAAAGCCGCGCTCGGTCTGCCAAATCGGGTGGAGTTCCTGGCTCCAAATCACGAATAACGCACCGGGAAATTATGCTTTTCACTGAGTCGATTTCATCCTGACGCACTGGTGTTTTTGGCAGGAGTACTTGAGCGATCAGAGGGCCAAATAGTGTTGCAGAACAACACAGCAAAACGCTAAGCCATACAGTGATCGTAAACGCCAGTGGGATGAGAGTGTCATTTGTTGTTGTTCCTGCTTTGTTTACTAAAATATAAGTGAAAAATAATCCAATGAGCATCAGCGCAGGAACAACCAACCAAGTTCGTTTTGCCCAAATACGTTGCGCGAGAAAAACACCGATTTGAGACAGCGAAAGCCTCTGAGCCATCCTTTCGACATGATCACTTGATAATCCATCATGCTCAGTGTCCGTCCCGCTGATCCAGTAAACTTGTGGGTGTAGCACACCCTCATACTTGCGCCTGATGACAGTACGCATTCGTTCCTGTTCGTGATGTAGAAGCCAGTACTTTGTCTTTGACACAGGGTCATCAAAAAAACTATTTTTTGAAATGCTCATTATGATCGCCTATACAAGAAGTGATTAAGGTGCCGCTGGTAGCCGCTAATTTTTTCTTGGCCGCTCACGACTCGCGAGGAGTGCGTCTCCCGTTCGCTTCCACTCAGTCCTCACTGCATCGGTGACGGACGTTTCCTCAACCCCAATCAGAGCGCCTAGTAACTCGCCGCGATCAATCAACGGGCTTCCTGTCTTCGTATCGACGAGGCCCGCCAATATGAGTAGTCCCGCTGCTTGATAGAGCTCGCGGTCCCGGGCTTTACGTGCAGACTCTTTCTCTGCATTAACAATACGAGCTACATCGCTTCTGGCCTTCTGTGCCTTGGCTTCTGCCCACTCCGCCTTGATGAGAAAACTGAGCTTTCGCTCCTCGTCACTTGTTCGAGGGATTTTCTCTGAAAGCATCAGGAGTAATCGCTGTTGATCACTTGGTGATTTCAGATTTTTTATATGGAGAATTCTTTCGCTAAGCCATTTATCTTTCATTTCGCTTAATTACGCTAAGTTTGTTTTTAGGGTTTTAATTATAGCTATTATATGTTTGATGTGCGCGCGGACTGCTTTATCCTTCCAGTATTGGAAGGCGCGCTTAGTTGTTTCTTCGTTCCTCAGAAACAGCGCGCCCTGCCGGGGGCAGAAGCGAAAATCAAAAGCAAATTTTCGCGGGCGCGAAAATTCAGAAGCGTAGAGGTAATGCGCATATGGCTATTGGCCGTCTAAGCATGAAGGTAGGGAAAGTTGGGAAGGCAGGACCGCATGCGGCCTACATCGCCCGTGAGGGTAAGTACGCCGCGCGACTGGATAGAAATGAAAAACTGGAAGCCACCGAATCCGGGAACATGCCGGCTTGGGCTCAGCATTGTCCTCAAGAATTTTGGAATGCCGCGGACGCGAATGAGCGCAGAAATGGCACTACTTACCGCGAGATGGAAATAGCACTACCTCGTGAGCTTTCACCACAGCAGCGTGCTGACCTGGTGCGTGACTTTGTGCGCCAAGAAATAGGGGCGCGCCATGCTTATCAATGGGCGATTCACTCACCTAAAGCAACAGACGGCAGAGAGCAGCCCCATCTGCATTTGATGTTTAGTGAGCGGCAGCGTGATAGCTACGAACGTGATCCTGAGCAGTATTTCAAGCGCTATAACTCCAAGAATCCAGCGATTGGTGGTGCTCGTAAGGGCTATGGCCCAAGCGCTGGACTCACACTGAGTGCGGCTGAGCGTAAAGCGGAGTTACGTCAGCTGCGATACCGCTGGGAGATGAGCTGCAACACACATCTACAGCGAGCAGGGTTTGCAGAGAGGATCGACATGCGCAGTCATGCCGAAAGGGGCACTGGGTTAACCCCAGAGCGGAAATATTTGCCTAGCGAGTGGAGAGATCCGTTGCTGCGTGCAAAGGTGATCGACTTCCGACAGGCCCGAGCCGAGCTTTCTCGTTCTCGTGATGATTTACGGCGCGAAGTGCCTAGCGCTGGAGCTGAGATTATTAGCCTCGATAAAGAGCGCGAACGGCGAACTCAATTGCAAAAAAACTCGGGTGGTAGCCCGCAACAGACCATCATTGCGGCCGGTCCGGTGCGGGAGGCAAAGCGACGTGTCAGATAAATCCAATCGTAGTCCTACTAATAAAGAAAGAGCTGAGCGAATTAGTAGAGAAGAGGCCGGACGAATCGCCACAGCGCTCTCCCAAAAGAATGAGCGCCGCGAGAACCTTGAAACCATGCGACACATCGAAATGATTCCGCAGGCGGAAAAGCTAGCTCAAGAATTGCGAGATCAAAAAGAGCGATCAGACCAGGAGAAGGAGGTCCGCGACCAGATCCGTAGAATGGAGCAAGCGCGAAGCGATGATGGAGAGCGTTTGATTAATCAACTGCAGCGGGATAGGGGGGAGGGAAGTGCCTGCTTACCTAGCGCGATGGAGCAGATGAAGGCCCCGTCGGCACGCACTGGAAACGCAGAAGGTCGCGGCCATGTACATGGTCAGAACGTTTCCAGCATTGAGCAGATGCGATCCAAGGCAGTGGAGCGAGGTCACGTTAAAGATCAGGCGCTAAAGCCCGATCAGGAACAATCCCGCGCGTCCATTACGCTTGAGCAGATCAGGTCCGAAGCCGAGGCACGTCGTCTTGCGAAAGAGCAGGATTCCCGTGAGGCAGATATCGAACGCTGACGTGATTTGCCTATAACATCTCTAGCTGTTGCCGCACTTTGGGCGGTAGCCACTCCAATTCAGGAAGATCGAGTTCCTCAAGGGCGTGCAGCATGGCTTGCAACTTGCGCCGGTGTCTCTCAAGAGCATCTTCGACGGATTCTTTTGGCAGCGTAATGATTTCACAAAGCTCCGTATCGTCGAAAATTCCTCGCCAGACAGCAAGGCCGAGCGGGGTTTTATCTAGGGCGATGAAATAGTCTCGCCAGTAGCTAGGCTGCTCGATAGGTACGTTCGTCATGTGTTTTTGCAATCCCGGATTTTTTTCCGCATCTCTTCCAAATCGATCAGGGCGTTGGTTTGAAAGCGACCGATCAGAAGCTTGCTTAACTGCAGCTGTGGAACGCCCGCCAGTCGTGCTGCGTCACCAAGTGACAGCCCTTTTTCCTCGATGAGTCGGATGATCGAGGAAACCGTCCGTGCTTTGGCCAGCATTTCCTTAGCTTCAGGGTCGCCAATATCAGCGTATACGTTGCCGCTGCCTGCTTCGACCTCAATCATTATGGTCTCCAAGCTGTATTAAGATGATTATAAAAGGATTAAGGCGATGCGCGTTGTCCGCGCAGCCCTTCAGTGGCGAGGCTTGCAGCCATTTAGGCTTATAAATAATTTAGCCAGCCGTACGGTATTTTTTAGCCGACGGTACGGTACATCCGAGCCAACGGTACGGGGCTGTCTAGCCAATGGTACGGTACTTATTTTTTGCTTTAGAGCCGCTGCTCTTCCTTGCAATGTGCCTAGCCTGGCTATTAGTCGGGGTTTTTGTGAAATACACGTTGCCACCGCTGATTTCGTAGCTGAACGGCTGTTCGTGCAGGTTGCTTGCGTGCTGCAGTGCGTCCAATGCCCTTCGAATATTTTGCTCACGGCTTGATGTAGAGTTGTCGAGACTACCGGCCATCTTCGTTAGCGTATCAATCGACACAGGGAAGGGCTCAGCATGGCTCGACAAATAGCCATGTAGCCACTGTGCAAGTGGTTTCGCGTTCAGACTTCTGCGAACAGCCCAATCAATGTGGGTGAAGTCATTTGGTCCGAACAGGTAAGAAAGCTCAAGGTTCAAAGTGATGACGAGCTTTTGCTCGATATCGTCTCTATGGATCGAGTCAATCAGGCCGCCTGTATAGGAATGGCGTTTTGCAGTTAACTCAAGCGTGCCCGCTGCGAGGCGGAACAGGCGCTTGTAGAGCGTTTTTCTATTATTCCCGGCATCCGTCTTCCCTTGTAGTTTCAGAAGCTCGTACGCGCTGGTTTTAAACGATTTCCCCATCTGCTTTCGGCGAGCGGTATGCAACAACGTGATCCAGACATCTAGATCGCCTTGGTCTAAACGTGGTCCCGTGTATCTCATTTGCGTGGGCCTCTGAGTGTAAATTTCGGCGCGCTGTAGGAATGCGTTGCTAGCGGAGCGACTGGACCCGAAAAGCGCAGACCGGAGAGTGATATTGGGTACGCCTCGCACTTCGTCTGGCCAGCTCGTCAGCACCTTTTCAGACCGGTCTGGTTCCAGTGATACCACCGTCGGAGTGGGTGGGAGCCTGGAAGCCCGTTCCACCAGTCGCGATAGTTTGGTCACTGCGGACACGGGCTAGTCTTACGCTTCGTCGATAAAACGAGCTATGCCAGCTACGCGGAAATAAACGCGCCGACCAATTTTTATCCTGCAGGGTTTCAAGTTTCGGGCGATGTCGTTGTCCCCCGATAATGTTATGCGCAACCCTTCAGGGCTGCGATGAAGGATCTCTGCGACCTGCGATAGTGACAGTAGGGGAGAGCCCCCGTTGCTGGTCAGAATTAGCTCTTCGGTTGTCATATTTCTTTGCCTACAGTGAGTAATGTAGGTAGAACATTACGAGTAATTACGCCTAGAATGAGGCGAATGTTTTTAACTTCTAGGTTGACATGGCGCGCCTCGATTACCTGACGAATCTGCTCGATGTTTACGATCACGATCCTCGTTGTTCAACCCAGTTTTCTTCTGGCTACAGAGCGGTGTTAGGTCGACTTAACGCATCTTCGAGCCTAACCTCCAGGCGCTATCCCATCTGGCCTCTGGTGAGGGCGAATTTGGATGGGCCGTTTGATCAGTGCCTAGCTGGCTACAAGGGCGACTGGGCCAAGAGTTTGCTGATTGGTGCTCGGCTGTCGGAAATGGCCCATATCCCACCACCTTTTTACGCAGCACCTTACGTTGCACGACCTGAGATAGATGGAAGCGGTCTGACGGCAGATGTTCTGGCTCGCGATTTGATACCTGCTAGGCCAGAAAATATGCCGGAGATCGACTGGCAGCTCCAGAACTTGGATCGCTGGGATTCAAATATTAGGTTCGCAATTCGTAGCTTGCTCAACCCGAAGGGTGCGCCGTTCGAAGGCGCGGAACCGCTTTGCGGAGCCTTGGAATCTGTACGTGACTTGTTTCGATTGATGCGCCACTTCAGGCCCCTACGTACAAAGGCACTGAGGGACTTTGATGCCGCTATAGATGACCGGACCCGTCCACAGGATGGCGGTTACTGTGAGCTTTGTTGGCGTTTAAGTATTCGGTCCAGCAGGCTGCAGGAGCTTGCAGCCCAGCAGCGTTACGAGGTCAGCGAAATTGTCCGTTCAGGTCAGTGCCAGCTCTCTGCTGAAGAACACGACGCCAGGCTGGCAGAGGCTTGGATGCTGGAAAGCAGCCTCAAGCTTTCTCCATCCAGTACTTTGATATCGAAAGCAGAGGCTGCAAAGCTACGCGTCGTATTCGAGCGGTTTCGTATCGAGAAAATCGTGGCGGGGAACCTAAGCTACCGGTACTGCGCCGTACACAAGCCCGGATCGGCTAAATACCATGCTGACTTACGCTACAAGTCTGCGTTTAATAATCATCTCTCTGCACTCGGCAGGTCGGGAAGATCTGAGTTTGCGTTCAATTTTCTGCCTCCCAGCTCCCCTGATATCCAGGAAATAAGAAAGCTCGCCTATGACCAGGTGCACTCAGGCTTGCACGTTGTGACGACAGGTAAGCCCTCATCGCTTGGGCTACGCGAAAAAGTTTGGCTCATGCACAAAGAGGGCATCAGCCAATCAGAGATGGCGAGGCGATTGGGAATATCGCGTCAGGCGATATCAAAAGCCAAGAAAAGCCTAGAGTTATTGATGAATACGCACCATGCAGGCAGCTACATCAACCCGCTAACCGGCGAGGCGCAGGTTCCAGAACCAATTAGAAAGGCGATAAGGGATGCCGCCATGAAAGGGCTATCGATCACGGTAATCGCTAAGGAAGTGGGGCTTAGCAAAGGTACAGTTGACGGACTGGTACGTCTGATGGGGATCTCTGAGCATGCGAAATCATAGTGCTAGCCGCTTTTGTCCCGGCGGATTTTCAGCCGGGGCAAAAGCGGCTGAAGGTTTGATTGGTGACGATGGTGTCGGGTCAGGTGCGTAACTGCATTTGATCACTCATTTGCATCCAGTCTGACCAGCGCACGGCGTATTGGCGACTAACAGAGATCGGCCGATAGCTGCCTGTCGTAACCGGCTGAAATCGACTCTGCAGACGTTAGCAATGATGGAGCAGCCGTGAGGAGTGGAATCAGATGGGCGTAGGTAGGCCAAGCAAGGGTGAATAGACTAGAATGCTATCAAATGCAGTGGCCCCGCTGATAGGATAGGGAAATCGCTCAAATGGCTACGGCTCAACAAATCATTGCTCTTCTGAGCAGCCACAACCAAGGTGATGAGGAGCAATTCCTATCGATAGCCTTGCAGGTTGCCGCCGCTGAAGCTAGACGCGGTCGGAGTGATATTGCGGCCGAGCTGAAAACCCTCGTTGATACTGCACGTAAACGTGGTCAGAGCAAATCGAATCAGGCGCTTCGCTCTGAGTCGGTCGCGATTCCTATCTCTAAACCGCGCGGCGAGTTGGAAAACCTTCTATCGGCTGCCTACCCCAGAACTCAGCTTCAAGAGTTGATTCTAGATGAGTCGAAGAGCAACCGTCTGAAGAGGTTGATCCATCAACAGCGCCAGCGGGATAAACTGAGAGCACATGGCATGCCCCCTAGCTCGCGCATATTGCTAGTAGGACCACCAGGCGCCGGTAAAACTTTAACTGCGTCTGTATTAGCAGGCGAACTCCAACTGCCTCTATTTACCATTCGCTTAGAAACACTCATAACCAGGTACATGGGCGAAACAGCGTCCAAGCTTCGTTTGATTTTTGATCATCTCAACACAGTACGGGCCGTTTACCTTTTCGATGAGTTCGATGCGATTGGGGGGCGGCGTAACGCCGACAATGATGTAGGCGAAATGCGCCGCGTTCTGAACTCTTTCCTTCAGTTTTTGGAAGAGCCTAACAGTACGGATAGCCTAGTTGTGGCAACCACTAATCATCCAGAGCTGCTTGATAAAGCACTTTTTCGGCGCTTTGACGAAGTAATTGAATATGCTCTACCGGATGCTAAAGCCGTAAAGGCCGTCATCGAGATGTGTATGCATGCATATCTGCCGAAAAGATTGCCATGGGCCAAGATCGGCGCCGTGGCCTCTGGCCTTAGTCAAGCCGAGATCAGCCGGGCCGTGTCTGAAGTCATTAAGGATTTAATTCTCCACGATGCTAAGCAGGCAACTTTAGAGCAAATAACGGCTGCGCTTCAGCAAAGGCATGTACTCAAAGATACTCTTGTAGGTTTAAGCCCTGGCTAATACCTTAAGCGTCTTGGTTTCTGGATTTATGGAAAAATTCCAACATGGCGTCGTACGAACTCCCGCACTTCAGATTTGAGAGATTTAAATCCGGCCAGCCTTATAAAAAAGGCAGATGGACATGAGTTCTGCTTCCAATGAGCGAGAGGCCGGACACGGGCGGCGTCTTCGTGAGAGGTTTGACCTCTCTATAACGGCTCATTCGGGGCAGAACGGCTATTTTAGCAATGAAATTAGCGAAAGCCCGCGTGCTGTCTACATCGATGTGGAGATTGAGGCGGGTGCTCCTCCGCCCGACTTGAATTGGAAAACTCAAAACATCCGGTTATCAGCTCTGCGTGTCCTAGAGGACGGAGTTACTGTTGGTGCACTGTACCTCCCTGAAAACTCGATACCTTTTTTTGATCAAAAACTTGCTGAGTATGCCGAGCAGAGAACACCAGGGGGCAAACCGAAGAACGATTCAAGATTTTCTTCACTCAACTATTTTTCTCTCGGTTCCGTGCAGAGCCTCTGGACTGATTCTCGACCGTTCCCCAACAGCACGCAACAGCTATGGTGGGAGTGTTGGTGCAGCTCCGCCCAAGTCGACCTCGTACGGCGCATAGCGACTAAACTTAGGCTGAGAATTAATGAGAATATGCTCATTTTTCCAGACACTGTAGTATTGCTAATTTATGCGAACGCGGTCGAGGTTTCGATGTTGGTGGATAACGCTTGCGGTATCCAAGAGCTTCGCCGGGCTTCTGATAGCCCGTACTTCTTTACAAGGTTAGCGCCTCGAGAACAACAAGATTGGAGTAGGGATTTACTTGGACGGATTCTCGCGCCTAACAGTAGTAGCCCCGCAGTCTGCATCTTAGATAACGGAGTAAGCTTCGCTCATCCATTGTTGCAGCCAGCATTGCATGCTGATGATTGCCAGGCAGTAAACGAAGAGTGGGGGAGCGATGATCATAACGGGCATGGCACTAATATGGCGGGGGCAGCTTTGTTTGGTGATATGACCTATGCGATGGCTGATCGGAGAGACTTAACGCTTAATTATAAGCTGGAGTCTATAAAGTTTTTACCCCCCGCCTGGATGGGCGCGTAATACCCCTGCAAGTTATGGAATTATTACTCAGTCAGCCGTCAGCCTAGCGGAGACCAGGGCTCCAAATAGAGGTCGAGTGTTCTGTATGGCGGTATCGAATGAGCATGTTTCCGGCGAACGCCCGACAACTTGGAGCTCTGCGATCGACCAGGTATGTTCTGGCACCATGATCGGTGATATCGACGAGGCAGGTCAGCCCGGCCCAAAACGCCTTTTTATTCTTTCGGCAGGCAACATTCCCGACACAACGAACCCTGAGGATGTAGCTGACCCATACGATTTTCCAATCGAAGATCCTGCGCAATCTTGGAATGCGATAGCGGTAGGCGGCTTCACCAACAAAACTGACTTGGGTGAGCAGCCTGGATATGAGGGATGGGGTACATTCGCAGAGGCTGGCGACCATAGTCCTTACAGCCGATCATCGGTAGATTGGGAACACGGCCGCTGCCCGATCAAACCTGAGGTTGTTTTCGAAGCTGGTAATAAAGCTTTGAGCCCAGATGGCCAACAGTTCTACTCAGGTGTGCCAGCACTGTCGATCTTAACAACTGGCAAGCACTTCACACGAAATCCGATTGAAGAGTTTTGGGCGACTAGCTCCGCAACTGCCCAGGCTGCAGGGATGGCCGCAGCTATCATGGCAGAGCATCCGAACTTTTGGCCAGAAACAGTTCGAGCGCTGATGATCCATAGTGCGCAATGGACACCGGCTATGCTTGGAAAGCTGCGAGGTAAGACTAAAAAGGAGCGGATTTTGCTTGCTCGGCATTTTGGTTATGGAGTTCCGCAGTTAGCACGTGCCCTCGCATCGGCTGAGCACGACTTGGCTCTCATTTCCGAAGCTCATATCCAACCTTTTATGAAGGATTGTGATGCCCAAGGAAAAGAAAGCGGTGACCCTCATTTCAATGAAGTCCACTATTATGATCTGCCTTGGCCAAAAGCAGAGCTGGAGCGTCTTGAAAACCGTATTGTTCAGTTGAAAATAACTCTGTCGTACTTTATAGAGCCGAGTCCCAGCGAGTTAGCGCAGGTCGTACCCGCTCGATACCAGTCGTTTGGACTGCGGTTCGATTTGAAGCGAAAATCAGAAACGGAACCCGCATTCCGTCACCGAATAAACAAGCTAGAGTCTCTTGAGCAAAAACCTCCAAAGACAGAGAGCGATGATAATTGGACGTTTGGCTCGAAGCATGTTTCTGCAGGATCAGTTCATAGCGATGTCTGGGTGGGCCCCGCGATCGACTTGGCTGCGAGAGATAAAATTGCAATATCACCGGTTTCCGGTTGGTGGCGCTATCGTCACCATCTAGGAAAATACAATTCTCAAGCTAGGTATAGTCTAGTGGTATCTATCTCATCCGAGGGCGAAGATGTACGGCTTTACACGGAAATCTCCAACTTGATAGCCACTTCCATTGAGCCTGAGATCTTGGTCTGACTCAATTTAAACTGCGCGTCGCCTGTTTTTAATAAAATCAGTGGATGAAAGGCGAGATGTTGAATGACTCTAGAGTGATGAGGATCAGCCTGAAACCATCCCTTGCTTGAGTCAAAGGCCTGGGAGTAAGCCGTTTTGGCGCCCTTCTGCTGTCTATGCAGCGTTCAGCGTCGTCATCTAGAACGTGCACGTAAGGGAAGCTGGGGGAATGGCCTGCCTCGAGTTTCTATAGCATGGCCTCCAGCGCACTGCGTAGGGGGGGCAGTCGCCTCTCGGCAAGACTCTTTTTGATCGCAGCAGTTAGCGAGCTGACCTGTGACCGCCCGCAGGACGAAAGCAGCCTTCCGCGAACGGTCAGAAGCGGTCACTCCGTTTCTCTGCGCTCAGAGTGGACCGCTGCAAGCAGTCTTACTCCCAGCATCCTGCGCTGATCCGTGCCACTTGATCTTTGAAAGAGGCTCCTTTTATCTACTTCATACTGCGTCAGAGCCTCTGTGATGTATTCATCCAAGCCCTTTATCCACTGGCCATTGCTGCAAAAGGAGAAGGCCTTACCCCATCCCAAGATCACTCGATCCAGATTCTGTAGCGCGCCTGAGTAGCTCCCCTTTGGAGAAATATTTCCGGCTTCAATGCTGTATTTCATCACGCGGATCGATGCGTCTAAATCGGATTTTATTCGTTTTTTGAATCGCTCCCTCGTGGCTTTAGAGGGCTGGAGTAAGCCAGCCGAGACAAAGCAGCCCAAGAAATCGAATCCGTTAGCTGTCAGCCCCCTTGATGCTTTATCGCTTGTGGACGAGGGTTGGTACGCATGAAGTGAAAGTTTTTTGAGCTCGGCTTGCGCTTTGTTGAAAGCGCGGTCTACACAGCCCATGTCTTTTCCGAGGATCAGGAAGTCGTCGATATAGCGAAGACAGATGACCTCACCATCGTTCATGGTTTTGTCAAAGTCATGCAGGTACAAATTGGCTATGAGTGGCGATAAGGGGGACCCTTGAGCTACCCCTTCCACCCCAATGGGGAAAATGTCATCGAGTTTCTGTCGCCGAAGCACATCAATGTTCGCAAGATCCGTGGTGATTGCTGCTTGGAACAAAGCAACTGTATCTGTGCATTTGATGTGAGGGGCTACAAGTGCCATCACGCGGGCCTTGTCGATTCTCGTGAAGAACTCTGCGATGTCCGATCTGGTGTGGAAGGCGGCCCCTTTGGAGATGGCTTCTTTGGCATCCGTTACCGCCATTGCGACCCGTTTGTTTTGGATGCCCCCATAACTCGTGGGGGTAGCCAGAGCTTCCTTTACGAATTTGATGCGGGATTGCAGGACGTCGAGTAGAGCTCGCTGAACGATCCGGTTGGGAATAGGTGAAAGCACAATTGGGCGCGAATTCCCATTGGCTTTGGTCTTCGCCACGCCGGTCTGCTGTTGGAATGTGAAAGTCTTCTTGGATAGCGCTCGCTGGATGTCGGAAAGTGACTTGGGAAGTCGACTCTCGAAATCCTTGGCTTCATTTCGGATCGATTCTGAAGAGGAGGAAAGGGCGCTGCTTTTAACCTTTCTCCAGGCTGAATGCAGCGACTCCATGCTGTAGATACGACGATAGAGCGGCGAGGCCACAAAAACTCCTTGTTTGTCGGGAGACACCAGCGAACTCTCACCCAACTGCTACAGAGGACCTTCAGCCTTCGGGAGACCGCGAAGCCTTAACGGCGATCTTGGTCGCGACCCGGACAGCAACCTCCCAAGAGAGATGGCTGGCGTCTGTCAAACTTGGTTCAGTGCGGTGAGGCGGCTGCACCAGCAAGCAGGCGAGGCTGAGCGCAGTCACGACAAACCGTGATGCGGCTCGGGCCAAACTGGCACGTTTTTGCATGAACGCATGATTTCCCCCAAGGATTCCGTCAAAACACGATAAATCGTAGCTTTTTCGGCCTCGCGGTCAATCCCGCGCCATGCGCCAGGTTGGCACGTTTTTACATGGGTGCATACTTTCCCTCAAAGACCCTGCCGGGGCACAAATCGCATCTTTTTGGGCTTTGCGGCCAAGCGCGCGCCATGCGGCTGAACACCGAGCCCCACCCTGGAAATAAAGCTGCTAACCGTCTGGTGACCCCAACGTGCAGACAGAGTTACGGTTATTGACGCAGCAGTCGAGTGGCGCTCTATACCTTCGGGAGACCGCGAAGCCTTAACGGCGATCTTGGTCGCGACCCGGACAGCAACCTCCCAAGAGAGATGGCTGGCGTCTGTCAAACTTGGTTCAGTGCGGTGAGGCGGCTGCACCAGCAAGCAGGCGAGGCATCCCGATGTTAATCATCCATCCGGCCAAAAGCCATCTATTTGGCGGCTCGTTTATTGGAAAGCGATAGCAAGGGGATTGGATTCACAAGGCTGCCAGCTTAAAAAATATCGCGAAAGTGATTGCCCCCAAATAGGCGCGCGACTCTCCCGTTAGCGATAGTCGTCTATAGCGCAAGCTCAAATGCCCTACGGATCGGGCGGAGCCAGAAGCATCGACTATCTGCTCGTTGCCGTTAGTTGCCCTCCCCGAAAGCAGATTTGGGTCGTTCTCCCGGTCATAGCAACGCAAATGACTAGTCACGTCGAGTGCAAACGGGTGGGCAAGTCCATGCAATTACTCAATTGGAGTTTCTCGCCTCCAGCTTATCCAATTTGCCTACCAGATCCTCAGCTCGCAGATGAGTGTAGCGTTTCAGCATCTGCATCGACTTGTGCCCGCTGATGGCTGACACCTCCTGATCAGAAAGGCCGCCCTCTACCAAACGGCTGACTGCTTCATGACGAAGGTCATGAAAGCGTAGGTCAGGCATTCCTAGCTTAGTTTTCAGCTTGCCCCAAGTCTTGGTGAAGGCATAAGCGCTACGCTTGCCATCTTTGCCAGGCTCCCCAAAAAACACCAGGTCGCAGTCGCTTGGGCGAACAGGGTTGCTCATCGCTAGTTGGAAGGTGTCAGTGGCCAGCCGGGTCAGCGGCACGGTACGTGCGCTATCGTTTTTAGTATCAGAGAGGCGCACCACTCGTTTTTTCAAATCAACCTGATGCCGACGCAAAGATGTTATCTCCGACGAGCGCATGCCTGTCTCCAGAGCGATTCGAACGATCCAGCCAAGCATCGGGTTACTGTGCGCGTTCACTGCAGCCAGCAACCGGCGTTCCTCCTCGGCAGATAGTCGCCGATCTCTACCTTCGCCGGGACTTGGCTTGCGGATGTTCAGCACCGGGTTGAAACTTAGCCCCAACCCCCACTCCTGGATTGCCACGGTGTACAGGTGACTCAGAAGGGCAAGTTCCAAGCGCACTGTGTTGTTGCTTGTTGGCTTGCCGCGATTGGTGATCGAGGCTAGGCGCGTATCTCGGTAATTGGCGATGATCTCTGCAGAGAGCGCCGCCATCGAGTACTTCCCCAGATGGCTGATCAATTGTTGAGCCTTGGTTGCCTCAGCGCGCTGGGTCGTCGGTTTCTTCGTCGGACTGATCTCAGCCAGGTAGCGTTTCAATGCCATGGCCAGAGTCATGCGTTCGGACCCACTTCTCTGGATGTACACGCCTCTGACCATTTCATCTTCTGTGCGACGGGCCCAGTCTTCGGCATCACGCTTGGTGCGAAAGGTTTTCGCGTTGGCGGGCCAGCCGGTTTTCCGCACCAGGGCTTTCCAGGTGCCAGCGTCTGTTTTGACGATGGTGGCCATGTTATTTCTGCTCCAAAAACGTACCGTTGTTTTGGCACTGTACTGATTTTGTACCTGTGGACCATAGGACTGGTCTACATGTTTTTTCGCAGGCAGCAAAAAGCCGCGCAATGCGCGGCTTTGAGTATGGTGGGCCCACACGGACTCGAACCGTGGACCAAGGGATTATGAGTCCCCTGCTCTAACCAACTGAGCTATAGGCCCTCAGTAGGCCGCGGATTATAACGACGGTTTACTCGCTGTGCTATCCGAAAAGTCTGAAACGCTCATACGAAGAAACGTCGCGCTGAATTCATCCGCGCGCAGGGGCAGGCTGACGAGGTAGCCCTGGATCTGTTCGCAGCCTTCGTCCGCCAGGAAGTGCTGCTGCTCGAAGGTTTCGACGCCTTCGGCGATCACGGTGAGCTGCATGCTGCGGCCCAGCGCAATGATCGCGCGCACGATGGCTGCGTCGTGGGGATCATCGGGCAGGCCGCGTACGAACGACTGATCGATCTTGAGGATGTCCAGTGGCAAACGCTTGAGGTAACTCAGCGAAGAATACCCCGTGCCGAAGTCGTCGATCGCGAGTTGAACCCCAAGTTTCTTCAGTCGATGCAGGACCGAAAGCGCTTCTTCGGTCTGCGACATGATGAAGTTTTCAGTGATCTCCAGTTGCAGGCATCCAGGTTGCAGCTGGTATTGAAGCAGCAGGCGCTCAATGCGGTTAACCAGATTGGGTTGGCGCAGCTGCGCCCCTGCGAGGTTGACTGACAACGGGCCAAACACGTCGTACCGCTGATTCCATTCATGCATTTGTTGGCAGGCTTTTTCGAGCACCCACTCACCAATCTGCAAGATCATCCCGTTCTCTTCCGCCAGCGGAATAAACCGCTCGGGCGGCACGTCGCCAAAGGTGGGATGGAACCAGCGCAATAGCGCTTCGGCGCCGACGAGTCGTTGTGTCAGCAGGCTGAGTTTGGGTTGATAGGAGAGGGTGAACTCGTCACGCTCGATGGCGCGACGCAGCTCATGCTCCAGGGCAATTCGCTCGCTGGCTTGGGCGGTCAGGTCGCGGGTGTAGTGCTCGACCCGGTTGCGACCCTTGGCCTTGGATCGATACATCGCCGCATCAGCATTTTTGATCAGCGTCGCGACATCTGCCCCGTCTGTAGGGAACAACGCACTGCCGATGCTGGTGCTCATGAAGAACTCGTGTTCGCCCGCCTGAAAGGGCGCTGCGAAGCTGTTGAGCAGCTTGGTGGCGACAGCTTGTGCGTCGCTCGCATGCTGCAGACCAGGCAATAGAATGATGAACTCGTCGCCGCCCAGTCGTGCCACCGTGTCGATGTCGCGCAGGCTCTCCTTCAAGCGCAGCGCGATGCTCTTCAGCAGCAGATCGCCGACGGGGTGGCCGAGGCTGTCGTTGATGTGTTTGAAGCGGTCCAGATCCAGAAACAGGACAGCGCCCAGGCTTTGGGCCTCCCTTGAGTGAAGCAGCGCGCCGTGCAAACGGCTTTCAAACAGTGTCCGGTTGGGCAGGCCGGTCAACGGGTCGTGGTGCGCCTGGTAATCCAGCCGAGCCTGAGCCTGCTTCAAGCTGGAAATATCCGCGAACACTGCGACGAAGTGGGTGATGAGTTTGTCGCGGTTGCGCACAGCGCTGATGGTCAGCCAGCTCGGGTAGACCTCGCCATTCTTGCGCCTGTTACTGATTTCGCCCTGCCAGTGACCTTCTGCTGTGAGCTGGTGCCACATCGCTGCGTAGAAAGCGCTGTCGTGAACGCCGGACGCCAAAAGCCGGGGCGTCTCGCCGAGCGCTTCGAATTCGCTGTAGCCGGTGATTTCACTGAACGCCCGGTTGACCGCATTGATCCGCTGGCGGGTGTCGGTGATCAGTACGCCTTCGGCGGTGCTTTCGAAGACGGTCGCCGCCAGTTGAAGTTTTTCCTGCATCTGCTGGCGGTCTGTGATGTCGCGCGCGATGGTCAGCATGCAGTCTTCGCCGGCAATCGGCAGCGGGCGCGCGGAGATTTCGCACAGTCGAATCTGACCGTCCCTGCGACGGATGTGGCTGGTGAAGTCCTTCACAAAGCCGTCACGGCTCAATTGTTCAACCAATTCCTCTCGCTCTTTGAGGTCTACCCAGATGCCCAGGTCCAGGGTAGTCCGATCCAGCGACAGTGAGCTGTGGTAGCCGGTGATCCGGCTGAAACCATCGTTCACTTCCACCAGCAGGCCGTCACTCTGCCGTGTGATAAGCAGCCCATCGGGCGAGGAGTGAAAGGCCTTGGCGAACTTTTCTTCAGACATTTGCAGCTGCTGCTGGGCTTCCTTGAGCGGCGTGATGTCCCTCACCACCAACACCACGGCGGGAGTGGAATCCAGGTCAAAGGGTTCTGCAGACAGCAGCCCAGTGAAGAGTCGGCCGTCACTGCGCCGGAACGGCATTTCCAGATTACGGATGCTGCCCTTTTGTAGCCGTTGCAACAGACTCTGGCCGATGTCCGGAATGCCCCAGATATTCAGCTCGGAGGGGACGCGCCCAACGACCTCCTCAGGGCTCATGCCGATCTGCTCGACGAACGCCGGGTTGGCTTCCAGAAGACAGCCGTCGCAAAGGCGTGCAATGACGAGCATGTCGGGGCATTGGGCGAACACCGATGCAAACTTGCCCTCCGACAAGCGCAGTGCTTCTTCGGTCTGCTTGGCTTCGCTGATGTCGATCATCAACCCGCGCATTACCGGCTCACTGCCGTAGCCGATCATGCTCACGATGTCTCGAATCCAGACGACTCTGCCGTCCGCAGTCAGTACGCGATAGTCAACGCTGTGATCGTTGCCTTTGGCTACTTCCTGATCGCAATAGGCCTGAGCGTCGGCAATGTCATCCGGATGGACGATGCTTTGCCAGAACCCGGGTCTGCGCCATTGATGCAGCGGGTAGCCCAGCAGGTCCTGCGCATGCGGCGAAACATAGTTATAGGAATAGTCGTGCGTATTGGCCTCCCATGCGATAGCCGAAAGGCTCTCGATCATGCCGCGGTAGTGATACTCACTGCTTCGCAGCTCTTGCTCGAGCGCGATGCGCCTGGAGATTTCGGAGCTGAGGCGCCGGTTGATTCGCACCACGATGGCCAAGACAGTTGTGAGGAACAGCAGTCCAGGAAGCCCGATCAGCAGAAACTCTTGCCACAGCTTGCTGTGTTCGCTTGTCTGGATGATTGCGGGCGATATGGGTAGCGTGTCATCCGGGTTGATGAGCCGATCGGCTTGGCGCGCGGTGTCGACGCCGACAAAGCGGTTGGTGATCAACGGAGGAGGCGGGCCGTCGGTTGCCTCAGATGCAGGTGCGTTTTTGGCATATATGCCGGTGGGCGAGGCCTGACTCGGTCCTTGCCCGATGTTTTCATCGAGAGCCAGCGACTGGGCGGGCAGTGCAGTCGGAATGAGAAAGCACAGGAGAGCAATGGTGGGCATCCAAACCATGGCAGCCTCAAGGATTGAGTGTTAACAATTCGTCGAGTGTAGCCGGACTGATCAACGATGGCACTTTGCCGGAAATTTATTCCTTGAAACGCAAAACCCCCAGCAATGCCGGGGGTTTTGGTTTTTACGTGCAGCTTACTCGTCGAGGAACGAACGCAAGTGTTCGCTTCGCGTCGGGTGACGCAGCTTGCGGAGCGCCTTGGCTTCGATCTGACGAATTCGTTCACGGGTTACATCGAACTGTTTACCGACTTCCTCAAGGGTATGGTCAGTGTTCATATCGATCCCGAAACGCATACGCAGAACTTTTGCCTCGCGAGCAGTAAGGCCCGAGAGCACCTCGCGCGTCGCTTCCTTCAAACTCTCTACCGTGGCCACATCGATCGGCGACTGCATGGTCGAGTCTTCGATGAAGTCGCCCAGATGCGAATCTTCGTCGTCGCCGATAGGGGTCTCCATGGAGATCGGCTCTTTCGCGATCTTCAATACCTTGCGGATCTTGTCCTCAGGCATTTCCATGCGTTCGCCCAGCTCTTCAGGCGTCGGCTCGCGACCCATCTCCTGCAACATCTGCCGCGAGATACGGTTGAGCTTGTTGATCGTCTCGATCATGTGCACCGGGATACGAATGGTGCGCGCCTGGTCGGCGATCGAGCGAGTGATCGCCTGACGGATCCACCAGGTGGCATACGTCGAGAACTTGTAACCGCGGCGGTATTCGAACTTGTCCACCGCCTTCATCAGACCGATGTTGCCTTCCTGGATCAGATCGAGGAATTGCAGGCCACGGTTGGTGTACTTCTTGGCAATCGAGATCACCAGACGCAGGTTGGCTTCAACCATTTCTTTCTTCGCGCGGCGGGCCTTGGCCTCACCGATCGACATGCGGCGGTTGATGTCCTTGATTTCAAGGATGGTCAGCCCGGTTTCTTCTTCCAGTGCACTCAGCTTCTGCTGGCAACGCTGGATGTCGGGCTGAAGGCGGCCAATCGCTTCTGCGTATTTGCTTTTGCCTTTAGCCAGCGCGTCGGTCCAGCTCTGATCGACTTCGTTGCCCGGGAACTGGCGAAGGAAGTCGGCACGCGGCATGCGGGCATCACGAACACACAGCTGCATGATGGCGCGTTCCTGTGCTCGGAGACGCTCAAGAGCGCCCCGCACACGTTCTACCAGACCTTCAAACTGCTTCGGAACCAGCTTGATAGGCATGAACAGCTCGGCCAGCGCCAGCAATTCGGCGTTCGCCTGCTTGCTGCCGCGACCATGCTTTTTCAACGCCTTGACAGCAATTGCCATCTGATCCGAGACGGCGCCAAAGCGCTGCGCGGCAATGACCGGGTCCGGGCCGGTTTCGACCTCGTCCTCGTCGTCGGCAGAGTCTTCCTCGTCGTCGTCAGCGCCTTCAACCTTTTCGGCTTTAGGGTCGACAGGAGGCGGGACTTCGGCTGGCGGCGCAATGCCGTCGTCCGGGTCGATATAACCGCTCAGAACGTCGGAGAGGCGACCGCCTTCGGTGGTGACGCGTGTGTACTCGGAGAGAATGTGCTCAACCGTGCCAGGGAAGTGCGCAATCGCGCCCATCACTTCACGGATGCCTTCTTCGATACGTTTGGCGATTTCGATTTCGCCTTCACGTGTCAGAAGCTCGACCGTGCCCATTTCGCGCATATACATGCGCACAGGGTCCGTCGTGCGACCGATGTCGGTCTCTACCGCAGCCAACGCAGCAGCGGCTTCTTCAGCGGCTGCCTCGTCGGTGTCGGCGTCGGCCAACATAAGGGCGTCCGCATCCGGAGCACTCTCGTGTACGGGGATCCCCATGTCGTTGATCATGCGGATGATGTCTTCCACCTGCTCAGGATCTGAAATATCCTCGGGCAGGTGGTCGTTGACCTCTGCGTAAGTCAGATACTTCTGCTCACGACCCAGGGTGATCAACTCTTTGATACGAGACTGCTGTTGCGCTTTTCCGGACATAACACCCTATCCACTGAAGGTCTTGGCGGGCAAAAAACAAGCCGGGGATTATACCCGGCCAGGACCTCACACGCCAGTTGAGGTCGGGGTTTGTGCAGTAACATTGCGATTTAACAGGCTGAGCAGCTGAACTTTTTCTTCGGCGCTCAGGCCTGACTGCCTTTCTTTCCTGATCAATTGTTCCAGGTGTCGCTCGCGTTGGCGGGCCGACAAGCTAGTTATAGTGTCGAAAAACTGTTGTTCAAGGTTATCGGCCGAGATCAGCCATTCCTTTTCTGCCAACTGACGCAGCAGCTTCCCTTGTTCGGTGCCGTGCCAGCGGGCTATCAATTGCATCGACCGCAGCTTCGGATTTTTCTGCGTAGCGTCGATCAAAGCTACCAAAAGCTGCGAATACACATTCTCTTCATCGGCAAACGTACTGGCATTGGCAACTTGTGCCGATAGCTCGGGGTGATGCAGTAACGTCCTAAGGGCCGTCAATGCCGGTGGCTCGACCGTCGCAGGTGTCCGTGGTCCTCTGGGTTCAAAATCGGGACGCTTGCCGCCCTTGTCCCATTTTTTGCCCTTGTCCCACGGCTTTTTATCCCACTTCTTTTGCTGGCCGCCCGGCGCGCCTGGCGTCCACTCCTGCTGCGCCTGATAGTCGTGTTGCTGGTAATCGCCGTAATCAGGCACCGCATCGTAATCGAAGCCCGGATCGTAGCTGGGCTGTGTTTCCGCGGGGGCGGACTGCATCAGCTGATTGACCGCGGCAGTGTCGAGGCCCGTGATCTCTTTCAAGCGCCGGCGCATCAGCTCGCGCAGGTTGGCTCCCGGCACTTTTTCGATCAGTGGCGCGGCCAAGGTCACCATGTGCGCCTTGCCTTCCAGTGAGCGCGGATCGGCTTCTTTCGTCAGCTGTTCAAAAAAGTAATCAGCCAGCGGTTGCGCGTGCTGGTTGATTCTCGCCCTGAACGCATCGGTGCCTTCGGCGCGCACCAGCGTGTCAGGGTCTTCACCCTCAGGCAGAAACAGAAACCTTGCGCGTCGGCCATCCTGCAGCCCTGGTAGCGTTGCTTCCAGAGCGCGCCAAGCAGCGTTTCGGCCTGCCTGGTCGCCGTCGAAACAAAACAAAACGTTGGGTACTACGCGAAACAGCCGCTTCAGATGCTCTTCGCTGGTAGCTGTTCCCAGGGTTGCCACGGCATTGCGCAAGCCTTGTTGGGCCAGTGCGATGACGTCCATGTAGCCTTCGACGACGATAATCTCGTCCAGGTTACGATTAAATTTGCGAGCCTCGAATAAACCGTACAACTCCTGACCTTTATGAAACACCGGGGTTTCAGGAGAGTTCAGGTATTTGGGCTTGTCGTCACCCAGCACCCGTCCGCCAAATGCGATGACGCGGCCGCGACTGTCCCGAATAGGAAACATCACACGGTCGCGAAATCGGTCGTAGCGTTTGCCGGTTTCGGCATTTTCGATCAGCAAACCGGCATCGATCATCGCCTTCTGCTGAAGGGTATCGCTGCTTAGGTGCTTGTAGAGGTTGTCCCAGCCAGGAGGGGCATAACCCAGCCCGAAGTCGCGGGCTATTTCTCCTGACAGGCCACGGCCTTTGAGGTACTCCACGGCAGACTTGCGCGTGGGATGGCTTTTAAGCGCTGCCCGGTAAAACTCGGCGGCGGCTGTCAATAGAGGGTAGAGCGGCGAGTCTGTCGGCTGTCGTGGCTTTTGGCCTTTGACGCCCTGCTCGCGAGGTACTTCCATGCCGGCGGCTTTGGCCAGGTCCTCGACTGCCTGAGGAAAATCCAGGTTGTCGTGATCCATGATGAAGCCGAGGGCGTTGCCACCCGCGCCACAGCCGAAGCAGTAATAGAACTGTTTGTCCGGGCTGACGCTGAACGAAGGTGTCTTCTCTTTATGGAAAGGACAGCAGGCACTGAAGTTCTTGCCGGTTTTTTTTAATTGAACGCGTGAGCTGACAACATCGACGATGTCGGTGCGGTTCAGGAGGTCATCAATAAAACCTTGGGGAATCAGTCCGGCCATGGCGTTCTCATCATCAGGCGCCCCGCCAGAAAATCGTGGCGAATCCAAACCGTAACGACGGTTGCTTGGTCAGTGTAGACGGGTCAACGCGGCCTGAATCAGGCTGGAAGAAATCGACGGGGTTTGTCTCGGTCGCATCTGCGGCGTCAACAGCCTCTGTCTGTGTTGCTTGAGGCTAAACCTGCAACTGCCGACAGCCCGGCTTTGAGGGCCGGGCAAGGCAGAAGCTTGCGTCAGACGTCTGTATTAATACAGACGAACGGCGCGGCGCTGTTCGCGCTGAACTTTCTTGGCGTGACGCTTAACAGCAGCTGCTGCCTTACGCTTACGCTCAGAAGTCGGCTTCTCGTAAAATTCGCGGCTACGAACTTCAGCCAGAACACCGGCTTTTTCGCAGGAGCGCTTGAAACGACGCAGAGCTACGTCGAAGGGTTCGTTCTCTTTAACTTTGACGGCTGGCATCCAGAGCTACCTTCATTCATTACCGGGGTCAACGCTTACTGCAACGCTTGCACTAAGTACGTCGGTTTTTAAGGGTTGCGGATGTTAACCCCTTGCTTCGCGGAATGCAAAGCCTCTGATCGAAAAGCACTGGTCGCAGGCATGAGCGACGACTATTATGCGCGCCTTCGAATTCAGCCCCCACAAGGCGTACCCCATGCTAGTACTGGGAATGGAAACTTCCTGCGATGAGACCGGCGTTGCGCTGTACGACAGCGATCGCGGGCTGCTTGCCGATGCCTTATTCAGCCAGATCGACCTGCATCGCGTCTATGGTGGCGTGGTACCTGAGCTCGCCTCCCGCGATCACGTAAAACGCATGCTGCCCTTGATCCGTCAGGTGTTGGCGGAGGCAGACTGCGCCGTGACCGAGATCGATGCCATCGCTTATACCGCCGGTCCCGGCCTGGTCGGCGCGCTGCTGGTAGGTGCTTCATGCGCCCAGGCATTGGCGTTCGCCTGGGACATCCCGGCACTGGGCGTCCACCACATGGAAGGGCACTTGCTGGCACCCATGCTGGAAGAGAATCCGCCTCAATTCCCGTTCGTCGCTTTGTTGGTATCGGGTGGTCACACCCAGCTCGTTCGCGTCGATGGCATCGGCTTGTATGAGCTGCTCGGCGAGACGCTGGACGATGCCGCGGGCGAAGCCTTCGACAAAACGGCAAAGATGATGGGCCTGAATTACCCTGGCGGTCCGGAAATCTCGCGCTTGGCGCAATCCGGCGTAGCAGGACGGTTCCTTTTTCCGCGTCCGATGACGGATCGCCCGGGGCTGGATTTCAGCTTCAGCGGTCTCAAGACGTTCTCGCTCAACACCTGGCAGCAATGCCAAAGCGCTGGGGACGACAGCGAGCAAACCCGTTGCGACATCTCGCTGGCCTTCCAGCAGGCGGTGGTGGACACTTTGACCATCAAGTGCAAACGCGCCCTCAAGCAGACCGGGCTCAAGCGGCTGGTCATCGCCGGTGGTGTGAGCGCGAACAAAGCGTTGCGCCAGTCACTGGAGCAGATGCTCGATGGTCTGGGCGGGAACGTCTACTACGCGCGACCTGAGTTTTGCACTGACAACGGCGCCATGATCGCGTTTGCCGGGTGTCAGCGTTTGCAGGCCGGGCAGAAGGAAGGTCTAAGCATCTCGGTGCAGGCGCGCTGGCCGATGGAGCAACTTCCCGGGCTTTGACAGCGAGCCGCACCGCAACCCTGCAGACTTTCACGGGCGATCAATCAAAAATGCCGTTCGCGCCCGGCAAACAGGTCGCGTAGATTCCCCCGATGCCGCCAGACGATGAGCAAGGTCAACACACTCATCGGTAGCAACGCGTGGGGTTCCTGCCATGCCAGAAGAGGCAGGGTCAGCGGCGTGGCAATCAGCGATGCCAGTGAGCTGGTGCGGGTCAGGTAGAAGGTCAGCAGCCAGGCGCCAACGGCGAGCAGGGCGGCTGGCGGATACAGGGCGAGTAACATGCCGGCGGCTGTGGCCACGCCTTTGCCGCCTCGAAATCGAAAATACAGCGGGAAAAGATGACCCAGGACTGCGCACAGTCCGACCCAGGCCTGCAGGCGTGGATCCAGGCCCAGTCCACTGGCGATCAGCACCGGGATCATCCCCTTGCAAACATCGCCGATCAGGGTCAGTACGGCGAGTTTTTTACCCGCCAGGCGCAGCATGTTGGTCGCGCCGGCGTTACCCGAACCACTGGCGCGCGGGTCCGGGCGACCGGTTATGCGGCTAAGCAGGATGGCAAAGGACAGCGAACCGAGCAGGTAGGCGAGGACCGCCAGTAACCAAAACATGCTAACCATTCCGGGCGAGTTTGCCCTGATTCTAACGGCGCATTGCGCCCTTGTCGTGCAGCGGAGAGACAGGCTTGGACATAGTTTTCATTGAGGGTCTGGAGGTCGATACCGTCATCGGCGCCTACGACTGGGAGCGTGGCATTCGCCAGTGCCTGCGTCTGGACCTGAGCTTTGCCTGGGACAATCGACCTGCTGCGGCTGATGATGACCTGAGCAAGGCGCTCGACTACGCGAGCGTGTCAGCGCGGATCCAGACATTTGCCGAAGCCTCTCAGTTCCAGTTGGTCGAGACCTTTGCCGAGCGGCTGGCGCACGTGCTGATGAGTGAATTCGGGATTCCCTGGCTGCGCCTCAAGTTGACCAAGCCAGGGGCCGTACCTGCGGCTAAGGGCGTTGGCGTGGAGATCGAGCGCGGATGCCGCTGACACGGGTGTTTCTGGGGCTGGGCAGCAACATCGACCGAGAGCGAAACTTGGGCGCGGGACTTGATGCGCTTGCAGACTTCCTCCTCGACATGACCTGCTCTCCGGTGTTTGAAAGTCATCCTGTGGGCATCAAGAGCGGGCCGTTTATAAATCTGGTGGTCTCGGCGCTGACGAATTTGCCCCTCATGGAGCTGGATCGCCGGTTGAAATTCATCGAAGCCGACAACGGACGTTATGCGCCTGATCGCAAGGGGTTGCCGCTGGATATCGACGTGCTGCTCTTCGATGATCAGGTCGGCAACTTCGATGGTTTGATCTTGCCGCGCGCCGAAATTCTCAAGAACGCGTTCGTATTATGGCCGCTGTCCCTGATCGCGCCGCAGCGTCTGCACCCCGAAGCCGGTGTGTCGTTCGCCCGGCTGTGGGCCGACGCCAATATCGATCAGAAGCTTTGGCCGGTTGCCTTTGAATGGCGGGGCGAGCCACTGACGCCGCCGGCGCTGCTCGCTTCCGTTTAACGGGGCAGTCAAGACGCGCAGGGGTTGCCAATCAGGCGACCCGCTCACCTAATGTTGATAGGACGCCTTGTACACCTTCAATGTGTCCAGTCGCTCGCGCTTAAGCGCCTCACCCAGCTGCAGACCCTGATAACCCTTCTCCAGCAGCGGTTGGGCGGCGACCTGGCGCGCCGCCGCGGCAGCGCCGCGCAGGTATTCGGCCTGCGGATAGGTGCGGTCTTCAAAGCCCTTGCGCCCACGTGCGTCCATTTCGCAGGCGGCAATGAACTCCTCGAACCGTTGGGGGCGACGGTAGATGTCAAAACTCTGCAGCAGATCCAGTAATGCCGAGGGCTTGAGTTCCAGAGCCCGGTGGCCATGGGTATGAAATTCGCCAACCAGTAACGCCAGTTCCTGACAGTCCCTCGGCACCTTGAAGCGCAGATTCACTGCCATGATCGCTTTGAGTCCCGTGTGTTCATGGCCGATGTGGGAGGGCCATTCCTCTGGCGGCGTGAGCCCTTTTCCTACGTCGTGCAGCAAGCACGCCCAACGAACGCTCAGCGGCTGATGGTGTACGGCACATTGACGCAATACGCTGAGGACATGGGCGCCGGTGTCGATTTCCGGGTGGTGCGCTTCGGGCTGTGGCACGCCGAACAGTGCGTCGATCTCAGGCATCAGCACGGTCAGAGCACCGCACGCTTGTAACACCTCGATGAACACCTGGGGTTCGTTTTCCATGAGTGCCCGGGAGATTTCCTTCCAGCTGCGCTCGGGAGTCAGCGCCTGAAGCTCGCCTGATTCGCTCAATTGGCGCATCAATTCCAGAGTCTGTGGCGCGATGGTGAAACCGTCTGCGGCATAACGCGCGGCGAAGCGGGCGACGCGCAGAACGCGTAAGGGATCTTCGGCGAACGCCGGTGAAACGTGACGCAAAACCTTTGCTTCCAAATCCTGCTGCCCGTGATAAGGGTCAGTCAATTGGCCATTCTTGTCTTCCGCAATCGCATTGATGGTCAGGTCTCTGCGAATCAGATCCTGCTCTAGCGTGACGTCGGGATCAGCGTGAAAGACGAAGCCGCCATAGCCTTTGCCCGTCTTGCGCTCGGTGCGCGCCAAGGCATATTCCTCGCCGGTAAGCGGGTGCAGGAAAACCGGAAAATCCGTCCCTACTGGGCGATAGCCCTTGACCAGCATTTCCTCGGTCGACGCGCCTACTACCACCCAGTCGACATCGGTGACCGGCTTGCCAAGCAGGCGATCGCGAACCGCGCCGCCAACTTTATAAATCTGCATAAAAAAGCCTCCGTGAGGGCGACAGGATAAACCTTAAGTCGCGATCGCGGAGGCTGAAACACTCATGGGTTATAAGTGGACGACCGCCATATCCAGCCGGGGATATTCACTGTCAGCGTGTTCGCTTCTCGGTGGCACGTGGTGGATTTTCATGACCTGATCGCCTTGCAGCGTCTCCAGGTGGATGTCGAAACCCCACAGCCGGTGCAGATGTTTCAATACCTCGTCCGTGGAATCTCCCAGGGGTTTGCGGTCGTGTTGTTGATGGCGCAGGGTCAGCGAGCGATCGCCGCGGCGGTCGATGCTGTAGATCTGCACATTGGGTTCGCGATTGCCGAGGTTGTATTGCGCAGCGAGGGTTTCACGAATGATCTTGTAGCCGGGTTCGTCATGGATGGCGGGCACCAGCAGATCGTCCTTTTGGTCGTCGTCCAGAATGCTGAACAGTTTCAGGTCGCGGATAACCTTGGGTGACAAGTATTGCAGGATGAAGCTCTCGTCCTTGAAGCTACTCATCGCAAATTTCACCGCCGTGAGCCAGTCGGTGCCTGCGAGATCGGGGAACCAGTGATAGTCCTCTTCGGTCGGGTGCTCGCACATCCGCCGGATGTCCTGGTACATGGCAAAGCCTAATGTGTAGGGATTGATGCCGCTGTAGTAGGGACTGTCGAACCCCGGCTGAAAGACCACGCTGGTGTGGGATGTCAGGAATTCGAGCATGAAGCCGTCAGTCACCAGACCTTCATCGTACAGATCGTTTATCAGGGTGTAGTGCCAGAACGTTGCCCAACCTTCGTTCATGACCTGGGTCTGACGCTGTGGATAAAAATACTGCGCGATCTTGCGCACGATGCGCACCACTTCGCGCTGCCATGGCTCCTGTAACGGCGCGTGCTTTTCAATGAAGTAGAGAATGTTTTCCTGCGGCTCGGCCGGGAAGCGGGAGTAGTCCTCCTTGTCGCTCTTGCTTGCGCTCTTTGGAATGGTTCGCCACAGATCGTTGATCTGTTTCTGCAGATGTTCTTCTCTGTCGGCCATGCGCCGCCGCTCTTCTTCCGCCGAGATCGGGTAGGGCCGTTTATATCGATCAACTCCGTAATTCATCAGGGCGTGGCAAGAGTCCAGCAGGTCCTCTACGGCGTCGATGCCATGGCGTTCTTCGCACTGCATGATGTATTGCTTGGCAAAGACAAGGTAATCGATGATCGAACTGGCGTCGGTCCAGGTGCGGAACAGGTAGTTGCCTTTGAAGAAGCTGTTGTGACCGTAGCAGGCGTGTGCGACGACCAGCGCCTGCATACAGATCGTGTTCTCCTCCATCAGATACGCGATGCACGGATCTGAATTGATGACGATCTCGTACGCCAGGCCCATCTGACCCCGGGAATAGGATTTTTCAGTGCTGAGGAAGTGTTTCCCATAGGACCAGTGGTGATAGCCCAAGGGCATGCCAACGGATGCATACGCGTCCATCATCTGCTCGGCAGTGATGACTTCAATCTGGTTGGGGTAAGTGTCCAGCGCGTAACGTTCAGCAATGCGACTGATCTCCCGGTCGTAGGCCTGGATCAGCTCGAACGTCCATTCTGAACCCGTGGAAAGGGGTTGGCGCTTCTGCTCTCTAGCGGTCATGTCACTAACCTGCGCTGGAAGAGTTCACGGAACACCGGATAGATATCACCGGCAGAGACCAGCTGCTGCTGGGCGAACGTGTCGGCAAACGCTTCGCCGATGCGCTCGTATTCAAACCACAGCGCCTGATGTTCGCGCGGCGTGATTTCGACATAGGTGTAGTACTGCACGAAAGGCATGATCTGTTTGATCAGGATGTCGCGGCAGATGGGCGAATCATCGTTCCAGTTATCGCCGTCCGATGCCTGCGCCGCGTAGATGTTCCATTCGTTGGTGGGGTAACGCTCGGCCATGATCTCTTGCATGAGTTTCAAGGCGCTTGAAACGATAGTGCCGCCGGTTTCCCGCGAATAGAAAAACTCTTCCTCATCGACTTCCCGCGCGCTGGTGTGGTGCCGGATGAAGACCACTTCGATTTTGTCGTAGTTACGCTTGAGGAATAGATAGAGCAGGATGAAGAAGCGTTTGGCGATGTCCTTGGTTGCCTGGGTCATGGACCCGGAAACATCCATCAGGCAGAACATCACCGCTTTGGAGCTGGGATTGGGTTGTTTGACCAATAGATTGTATTTGAGGTCAAAAGTGTCGAGGTAAGGCACCCGACGGATACGCGCCTGGAGTTTTTCAGCTTCGATTTCCAGTTCCTGGATGTCGCCGAAGTTATCGGGCTCTTCAATCTTCAAACGGTCCAGCTCAGCCAGCACTTGTCGTAATTTCGCCCGGCTGCTGCCGGACAACGCGATACGCCGGGCGTGTGCCGAGCGTAGCGTTCGAATGATGTTGATGCGCGATGGATTGCCTTCGTTGCTGATGCCTGCGCGAACGGTCTTGAACGTGTCGGTGCCCGAGAGGTTACGTTTGACCAGATTAGGCAGTTCCAGGTCTTCGAACATGAACTCCAGAAACTCTTCCTGAGTGATCTGAAACACAAACTCATCCATGCCTTCGCCGGAATTGCCCGCTTTGCCTGGTCCTTTGCCACCGCCGCCACCTTGGGGGCGTGCGATGTGCTCCCCTGTGGTGAATTCCTTGTTTCCCGGATGCACAACCGTTTGCTTGCCGCCACGGCCATGGTGCAGAACCGGTTCGTCTATATCCCGGCCCGGAATACTGATCTGCTCACCGTGCTCCATGTCGGTGATTGAGCGCCGGCTAACGGCTTCTTCGACTGCTTTCTTGATGTGATCACGGTAACGACGCAAAAAGCGCTGCCGATTTACCGTGCTCTTGTTCTTGCCATTGAGACGTCGGTCGATCACATAGCTCATAGGCCCCTCCGGGGAGCTTCAAGTTGTGAGCTTCAAGCTGCAAGTCGAAGCAGTACTCTGAATATCAGATTTGACGTGCTTTTTTCTTGCAGCTTGTCGCTTGACGCTTGCAGCTGCCTTACTGCGATTTCCGGACCCGTAGGTACCATTCAGAAAGTAGCCGTACCTGCTTGTCGGTATAGCCCCGCTCGACCATTCGTGTGACGAAATCGTTGTGTTTTTGCTGGTCCTCCTTGCTGGCCTTGGCGTTGAAGCTGATGACGGGCAGCAAGTCTTCGGTGTTGGAGAACATCTTCTTCTCGATCACCACCCGCAGCTTCTCGTAGCTCAGCCAGGTTGGATTTTTGCCATTGTTATTCGCACGGGCACGCAGCACGAAGTTGACGATCTCGTTGCGGAAGTCTTTCGGGTTACTGATGCCAGCCGGTTTTTCGATTTTCTCCAATTCTTCATTCAGCGCGATGCGGTTGAGGATCTCGCCCGTTTCCGGATCGCGGTATTCCTGATCCTGAATCCAGAAGTCCGCGTACAAAACGTAGCGATCAAAGATGTTCTGGCCGTACTCGCTGTAAGACTCGAGGTAGGCAGTCTGTATTTCTTTGCCGATGAACTCGATGTAGCGCGGCGCCAGATACTCTTTGAGGAATCGCAAATAGCGCTCGCGGGTTTCCGCCTGGAATTGCTCCTGTTCGATCTGTTGCTCCAGGACGTACAGCAAGTGAACCGGGTTGGCAGCGATTTCGTGAGGGTCGAAGTTGAATACCTTCGAGAGGATCTTGAACGCGAATCGGGTCGAAAGACCATTCATGCCCTCGTCGACGCCAGCGCTGTCGCGGTATTCCTGAATCGATTTGGCTTTAGGATCGGTGTCTTTGAGGTTTTCGCCGTCGTACACCCTCATCTTCGAATAGATGTTGGAGTTGTCTGGCTCTTTAAGACGCGACAGTACCGTAAATTGCGCCAGCATCTTCAGCGTGTCGGGAGCACAGTGCGCCTTGGCCAGCGAACTGTTGAACAGCAATTTATCGTAAATCTTGATCTCGTCACTGACGCGCAGGCAGTACGGTACTTTGACGATGTAAATCCGGTCGATAAACGCTTCGTTGTTCTTGTTGTTACGGAAACTGTGCCATTCCGACTCATTGGAGTGGGCCAGCAATATGCCGGTGAACGGAATCGCGCCGAGCCCTTCGGTACTGTTGTAATTGCCTTCCTGAGTGGCCGTCAGCAGTGGATGAAGCACCTTGATGGGCGCCTTGAACATCTCCACAAATTCCATCAAGCCCTGGTTGGCCCGGCACAGTGCGCCCGAGTAGCTGTAAGCATCAGCGTCGTTCTGTGGGTACTCTTCAAGCTTGCGGATATCAACTTTACCCACAAGCGCCGATATGTCCTGGTTGTTTTCGTCACCGGGCTCGGTCTTGGCGACGGCAATCTGGTTGAGAATGGAAGGGTAGAGCTTGACCACCTTGAACTGGCTGATATCTCCGCCAAACTCTGCCAGGCGTTTGGTCGCCCAGGGCGACATGATGGTATTCAGATAGCGGCGCGGGATGCCGTAGTCCTCTTCGAGGATCGTCCCGTCTTCGCCAGGTTTGAACAGGCCCAGGGGCGATTCGAAAACCGGGGAGCCCTTGATGGCATAGAAAGGTATTTTTTCAACGAGCTGTTTGAGTTTTTCGGCCAGGGACGATTTGCCGCCGCCCACCGGGCCAAGCAGGTAAAGGATCTGCTTTTTCTCTTCCAGGCCCTGCGCGGCATGACGGAAGTACGACACGATTTGCTCGATGCAGTCCTCCATGCCGTGAAAGTCTTCGAACGCCGGATAGCGCCGAATGACCTTGTTGGAGAAGATCCTGGACAACCGGGAATTGGTCGACGTGTCGAACAATTCAGGCTCGCCGATGGCCATGAGCAAACGTTCTGCCGCGGACGCGTATGCACTGCGATCGGTTTTGCAGAGCTCAAGATACTCCTGCAGCGAGAGCTCTTCCTGCCGTGTCGATTCAAAGCGTTGTTGGAAGTGGCTAAAAATACTCATGACGTCACCTCGCTCGATACGTGGAGCCGGCGGCGGATCGTCAGTTGATGCTGGATGGACGCCGATCACTCGGCTCCCATTACCCCCCAAACACCATAAAAGTAGCGACCGATGACCCGCGCGCCGGTGTACCGGCTCTCCCCTGATTCGGATGGCCTGAGGCTAAGAGTAGTTCGGATTCGGGCACAGAAAGAAGCGATCCACATGAACAGGGAGTACCCGTTCGTCAGATCAGGGCGCGAGCCCGCGTAGGACGCGGGATAGCGCCTGGCAAATATTTTTACGATTCAGCCTTGAGCGGTTTCGTGCGGAAATTGGTTTTTCCACAGCTCAAACCCGCCGTCCATGCTGTAGACCTCAGAGAAGCCCTGGCCCACAAGATAGGCGGCTGCGCTCTGACTGGAGTTGCCGTGGTAGCAAAGTACGACCAACGGTTTGTCCAGATCAGCCTGCTGGATGAAGTCGGCGATGGAATGATTATCGAGGTGGTGCGACCCCGGAATGTGATGGGTGGCGTAGGTCTGCGCATCGCGCACGTCTACCAGCACAGCGCCATTCTCGCGCAGGGCATGGACTTGTTCGGGTGAGATGCGTTTGAAGTCGGTCATGGCTCGGGCTCCTGGGCCGTTGGGTCCTCGAACGGTCGAGAACGTAGGAAAAAGTTACTGCGGCGGTGGCTCAGTTGCAGATATAACAGGGGCGGGCGTCTTTGAATTACCGCGCTCATCGCATTCGCACCGGATCAATGCCCGAGTGTCGACATTCATCAGCGTCATTGCGCCACCCCAGACGCAACCGGTATCGAGTGCGTAAACGCCAGGCTCGTCACATCGACCTTCAAGGGCCGCCCAGTGACCGAAAATGATACTCAGCCCTTTGGTTTTGCGCTCCTTGTGCGTAAACCACGGCGCGTAGCCTGCTGGCGCACTGTCGAGCCCTTCCTTGCTCTTGAGATCGAGCTTGCCGTCGCTGGTGCAGAAGCGCATGCGCGTGAAGTAATTGGTGATGACGCGCAGCCGGGTGACGCCTTGCAGGTCTTTGTCCCACTTGGCAGGTTCGTTGCCGTACATGCCATCAAGGAAAGGCTCGAACCGATTGTCATCGCGCAATGCTTCCTCGACCTCTTCCGCGCAGCGCATCGCCTTTTTCAGGGTCCACTGCGGCGGGATGCCGGCGTGCACCAATGCAATGTCCCGATCAGCGTCGTAATGCATCAGTTTTTGTTGGCGCAACCAGTCGAGCAACACAACGGCGTCCGGCGCTTCGAGTATCTCGCGCAGGGTGTCGCCTTTTTTCAGTCGTTCGATGTTGCGAACTGCGGCGAGCAGGTGCAGGTCATGATTGCCAAGCACGCACACGATCGAGTCGCGCATCGCATAGAGATAGCGCAGCGTTTCCAGCGACTGCGGGCCACGGTTGACCAGGTCGCCCACCAGCCAGAGCGTGTCTTTGCCAGGTTCGAACGCGACACGCTCAAGCAGGCACTTCAACGGCTCCAGGCAGCCTTGCAGGTCGCCCACGGCGTAAACCGCCATCAGTGAAGCGCCCCGGGCACGGCCAGACGAAAGGGGGCAATGATGGCGTCGAAGCGGTGACCGTCATCCGCCAGCATCTGATAGGCGCCCTGCATGTTGCCCACTTTCGTGGTCATCACAGTGCCGCTGGTGTAGGTGTGGCTCTGGCCTGGCGCAATCACTGGCTGCTGCCCTACGACGCCATCACCGCGAATTTCTTCGACCTGGCCGTCACCGTCGGTAATCACCCAGTGACGCGACAGCAGCTTGGCTGACACGGTGCCGGTGTTTCGTACGGTGATGGTGTAGGCAAAAGCGAAGCGGTTCTGCTCAGGCTGCGATTGCTCTGCTAGGAAACGGGTCTCGACGCTAACGTCGACCTGGTAACGAGAATCAGACATGCAAGAGGCCTTGGAAACGGAAGCGGAAATGCCGGAGGTAACCCGGTTGTAAGTCAGTCTAGGACAAGTCACGGATAACCGACGATGAGGCTTTGACCGGACATGACCAGGGAAGGTCAGGCTTCAGCAGGTTTTTCGCTGAGTTTGTCGGCCAGACGCACAAAGGCTGCCAGGTCCAGCTGTTCAGGACGCAGGCTCCCGTCGACACCGGCTTCGGTGATTTCCTCGCTGGTCAGCAGGGCTTTCAGCGTATTGCGCAGGGTCTTGCGGCGCTGATTGAAGGCTTCGCGGACGATGCGCTCCAGCACCCGGTGATCCTTGGCCGGATGGGGCAGGGTTTCATGCGGTACCAGTCGCACGATGGCCGAGTCGACTTTCGGTGGCGGGTTGAACGCACCAGGCCCGACATTGAACAGATGCTCGACCCGGCAGTGGTATTGCACCATGATCGAAAGACGACCCCAATCACCGCCACCCGGACCCGCCGCCAGACGCTCGACCACTTCTTTCTGCAGCATGAAATGCATGTCGCGGATCAGATGAGCGTTTTGCAGCAGGTGGAAGATCAGTGGGGTGGAGATGTTGTAGGGCAGGTTGCCGACTACGCGCAGGCTGTTGGGCGCCGCGTTCAGACTGGTGAAGTCGAACTTGAGCGCGTCGCCCTGATGCAGGCTGAAATTCGGCTGACTGCCGAACTGATGCATCAGGATGGGCACCAGGTCCTTGTCCAGCTCAACGACGTCCAGTTGCGCGCCGCTACCCAGCAGGCCCTCGGTCAAGGCGCCTTGTCCCGGGCCAATTTCCAGCATGCGGTCTTCTGCCTTGGCGCGGATGGAGCGCAGGATCTTGTCGATCACGCCCGCGTCATGCAGGAAATTCTGACCAAAACGCTTGCGCGCCTTGTGTTGGTATTGCTCATTCATGAATGGGTCTCGGCCATCTGGTAGGCGGTTTCCAGGGCGACCCTGAGGCTGCCGGTGTCGATCTTGCCAGTGCCTGCCAGATCCAGCGCAGTGCCGTGATCCACGGAGGTACGAATGATCGGCAGGCCCAGCGTGATATTGACGGCGGCGCCGAAGCCTTTGTACTTCAGCACGGGCAGGCCCTGGTCGTGGTACATCGCCAGCACTGCGTCGCAGTGCTCCAGATATTTAGGGGTGAAAAGCGTATCGGCGGGCAGCGGACCACGTAAATCCATGCCCTCGCTGCGCAGACGCTCCAGAGTGGGTTCGATGATGTCGATTTCTTCGCGGCCCAGGTGGCCGCTCTCGCCGGCATGCGGATTCAGACCGCAGACCAGGATACGCGGGCGAGCAATGCCGAATTTGCCGGCCAGGTCGGCGTGCAGAATGCGGGTCACGCGTTCAAGCCGTTCAACGGTGATCGCATCGGCCACGTCACGCAGGGGCAGGTGAGTGGTCACCAGTGCAACCCGCAGATCACCGGTTGCCAGCATCATTACCACTTGTTCGGTGTGCGTGAGCTCGGCCAGGAATTCGGTATGCCCAGAGAAGGCAATCCCGCTGTCATTGATCACGCCCTTGTGCACGGGTGCGGTAATCATGCCAGCGAAGTGTCCGTCCATGCAGCCGCGGCCCGCCCGGGTGAGCGTTTCGAGTACGAAAGCACCGTTGGCTTTATCCAGCTGACCTGCCTTGACCGGCGTTTGGGTGGGAGTGTCCCACACGTACAGGCTTCCAACGGGAGCAGGAAGGTCTGGCCAGGCATCAGGGGTCACAGGGAGCAGGCTGACAGCCACACCCAGCTGCGCGGCCCGCTCGGTGAGCAGGTCGCAGCTGGTGATGGCAATCAGGGGGTAGGGCTGAGGCTGTGCGGCGAGCAGCAGGCAGAGGTCAGGACCAATGCCAGCGGGCTCGCCGGGTGTCAGTGCGAAACGCTGAGGTTTCACTTGGCAGCCTGGTCAGCTCCGGGGAGCTTGATCTCGACATAGGCTTCATCACGGATCTGGCGCAGCCAGGTTTGCAGCTCTTCGTCGTATTTGCGGTTACGCAGGACGGTCATCGCCTGTTGCTCGCGAGCCTGACTGGTGCTGTCCGTCGAGCGACGGCCAAGGACTTCCAGGACGTGCCAGCCGAATTGAGTTTCGAACGGCTTGGACACAACACCCTGAGCGGTTTCGTTCATCACGTCACGGAACTCCGGCACCAGCGAACGTGGGTCTACCCAGTTCATGTCGCCGCCGTTGAGCGCCGAGCCTGGATCTTCAGAGAAGCTTTTCGCCAGTTCGCCGAAGTCTTCGCCATTCTGGATGCGATCGTAGATACGTTGCGCCAGCAGCTTGGTCTCGGCTGGACTGCGGATTTCGCTTGGCTTGATCAGAATGTGACGGACGTGTACCTCGTCGCGCATCTGGGTCTGAGTTTCGCCGCCGCGTTTTTCCAGCAACTTGAGAATGATGAAGCCGCCTGGAGTACGCGCCGGGGGAGTGACCTCACCTGGACGCATCGACGAGAGCATGTCGCCGAACGGAGGCGGAAGCTGAGCAGCTTTACGCCAGCCCATGTCACCACCGTCCAGAGCACTTTCACTGGCCGACGACGCAATCGCCATCTGCTCGAAGTTCGCACCCTGTTGCAGTTTGCCGTAGAGGTCTTTGGCTTTAGCTGCCGCAGCCTGGATTTGATCCGACGTCGCGCTGTCCGGCGTCGGGATCAAGATGTTGGCCAGGTGAAACTCTTCGGAGAACTGAGCCTTGCCCATGTCGGAAGCGAGGAAGTTTTTAACTTCCTGCTCCGAGACCTGAATGCGCTCGGCGACGCGGCGCTGACGCACACGGCTGATGATCATTTCCCGGCGAATCTGCTCCCGCGCGCTGGTGTAGGACAGCCCGTCGTGGGTCAGAGCGGCCTTGAACTGCTCAACGCTCATATTGTTGCGCTGAGCAATGGTGGCAACCGCCTGGTTCAACTCTTCATCGCTGATGCGAATGCCGGAGCGTTCGCCGATCTGAATCTGCAGGTTCTCCAGAATCAGACGATCCAGAACCTGAGATTCAAGCGCGCTTGCAGGCGGAACGCCCTGGCCGCGCTTGGCAATGGTTTGCTGAACTTCACGGGTACGCTGGTCGAGCTGGCTTTGCATGACCACGTCGTTGTCGACGATGGCAACTACCTTGTCGATGGTGCGCACTTCAGCGTGCGCCACGGTACCCATGAGCAGCGCGCCCAGCATCAGCGGGCGCAGACAATCAGAAAGCTTGGTCTTCACGTTCACGATAACCTTGGATGCCTTTGTCGAGGAAGCTTTCAACTTTCTGGCCAACTACGCCGCCAAGTCCCTTCAACACGATTTGTAGGAAGACGCCGCGGTCGCCTTTTTCGTTCTGCGGTACTTCTTGAGTGGACTCGTCGTAGTCGACCCAGTACCGGTTGATCAGACGCAGCTTCCAGCAGCAATTGTCATATTCAAAACCACCAAAGGCTTCGAGAGTGCGGTCGCGGTTGTAGTCGTACTGCCACCGCGCGATAGCGCTCCACTGCGGAACCACAGGCCAGATGACCGAGAAGTCATGTTGCTGGATCTTGTAGTAGTCCTTGATGACCCGGCCGTCCGGATAGGTGTAATCACCGCCGCCCACGCTCCAGCGACCTGTTGTCTGGTCGTACCGGACCTGGTCGTTGCGATAGCGGTAGCCGGCGTTGATGATCTTGCCCGGCTCATCTTCAGGCTGGTAGTGGAGCATTGCACTGCCGGAACGGGTGCTGCGGCTGTCCGGGTCCCAGTTGAAGTCGGACGATGCACGCCAGTCGCGGTTAAAGCGGTATTCATATTCGAGCGCGTATGGAGACACGTCGGACTGAGCGTCCTTGCGGTCTTCGTAGCTGATGCCTGGCAGCTGCACCTTGCGATCAGCGAAGTACACGGCTTGGCCAATGCTGAAGCGTTGGCGTTCAAAGCCGTTTTCTTCGATCCAGCGATTGGTCACGCCCAACGACAGCTTGTTCTCGTCGCCGATTCGGTCGGAGCCGACGAAACGGTTGTCGCGGAACAGCGAGGCGTAGTTGAAGGTGGTTTCACCCGAGTCGAAAATCGGGATGTCGGTCTGATCCTTCTCAGGCACATAGAGGTAGTACAGACGCGGTTCCAGGGTCTGGCGATAATCCTTGCCGAACCAGTTGGTGTTGCGATCAAAGTACAGGCCGCTGTCAACGCTGAAAATCGGGACGCTGCGGTTTTCACTGCTGTGATACGTCTCATCTGCAAGCAATGTGCGCTTGCCCTGAGCGTCCAGGTCCAGATCGTACTGGGTGTAGACGTATTTCAGTTTAGGCGTCACATAACCGTAGCTGGCGGTCAGCGGGAGGCTTACCGATGGCGCCAGGTTCAAACGATCGCCATTGGCGCGCGCCAGACCGCTGACGTTCTGGTCCAGACGCCGGGAAGCAATACCGTCTTCGTCAACGAAGTCACCATCACGCAGGTCACGGTCGAAACGGACCAGTTCGGTCTCGTAGTCGAACTTGAAGCCCGCTGGCTGGAATGGAAGCGAGCCGTTCAGCGTGAGCTGGGGCAGGCGGCCATAAGGCGTGATCTGGGTGACGGTTGTCAGTTGATACTGCTGAGCGTTCAGCGTCGCGGTGTAATTGTCGCCGCGGTAGTAAAGAGCGCCCTGCTGGTTCAGATAGTCCTTGGTGCTCACGCCTTCCTGACCACTCTTCAGGTCACGGAAGTAGTACGGATCACTGACCTTGGTGTAGTCGATCTTGCTGGTCAGGCGAGAATCCAGACCACTGCGGTCCTGCCAGTTGATCAGCCAGCGAGTGTCTTTGTAATCCGATTGCTGCTTGCGATCGTCATCATCGTCGTTGAGGTAGGCCGCACCGAACTGACCTTCGCTGGTTTTGGTCAGGTAACGGAACTCGCCTTCCAGCAACAGGCCGCGCTTGGCCATGTAGGTCGGGTACAACGTGGCGTCGTAGTTCGGCGCCAGGTTGAAGTAGTACGGAGTGAGCAACGAGAAGCCGGTGTCACTGCTGGTGCCGAAAGTTGGCGGCAGGAAGCCTGACTGGCGACGATCGTCGATCGGGAAATAGATGTAAGGCGTGTACAGGACAGGAATGTCGTGGACGCGCAGGGTGGCGTTGGTGGCCGTACCGAAACCGGTGGCCGGGTTCAGGGTGATGTTGTTGCCCTTGACCGTCCACGCGTTGCTGTTCGGTTCGCACGTGGTGTACGTGCCGTCCTTCAAGCGGATGATCGCGTTCTCGGCACGACGAGCGTACAGCGCATTACCGCGCACGTTGTTCTTGTGCAGCACGTACTCGGCGTTGTCGACTTTCGCCTCGCCGGTGTCGAGCTGGACTTCGGCGTGGTCGCCGACAATCAGTGCGCCGTTGTCGCGCAGACGGACATCGCCGTTCAGCTCGCCACGGTTTTCGGCCTGATGCAGGCTGGCTTCGTCAGCCTCGACCTGCATGCTGCCCTGACGCATGACAACGTCACCGGCCAGGGTCGCGACCTGTTCTTCCTGCTGATACCGCGAAGCCTTGGCGCCGATGAAAGTCGGTGCGTCGCTCTTGGGTGTCTTGTCGTCCATGCCCGGACGGATCGGTTCGATGTACGCACCCGAGCAGTAAGGACCGGTCTCAGCCAATTGGGCTGCGGTCAGCTTTTCGCGGGGAACCCAGTCGAGGTGGCTGTAATCGGCGCTGCGCGATTTCAGGCCACGGCCTTTGGCCTCGGTGACCAGCATCGTTTTGGGCACGACTTCGCCATCGGAGGTGGTGGTCGTTTGAGCGCCGCCTGCCGTGCTGCTGCTGCTGTTGGACGAAACACTGTTGGCGTCGTGCACGGGGCGCGGAGGCAACTGGGCTGCGTTGGTTTTCGGAGAGCAATCCCATGCACCTGTTGCAGACACCGAGCAGTCATACTGTTCGGCGGCAACCACGTACGGGACGGCCAGAGGTTGCATCGCCAGCAGACTGCCGGTTACGAGCAACGGAAATTTTTTACGAAACGCGGGGGATTTCAATGCCATCTTATTAGTCCGGGCTTCCTGCGCGCCATCTGCCCGCGGGGGGGCCGCACGCCTCTCGATGGGCTGAAAAAGATGTCGGATAATAAAGCATGACCCGCTTGACGGCTAGCGCCGTCGGAGACCCTTGCAATGCCAGATCAAGATGTACGCCTGCAACACCTGAAAGTTTGGCTCGATGAGCAGCTGCCGAGTTTATTCAAGGCCCAGGGCTGGGGCCCAATCCCCCCGGCCACGTTGACTGCCGCCAGTAGCGACGCCAGCTTCCGACGCTATTTTCGTTGGGAGGGTGAGGGCCGAACTTTTATTGTGATGGACGCGCCGCCTCCCCAGGAAAACTGCAAACCCTTCGTCGAGATCGCTCATTTATTGAGCAGCTCGGGCATTAATGTTCCGAAAATTTATGCCGAAGACCTGAATCAGGGTTTCCTTTTGTTGAATGACTTGGGTCGTCAGACCTATCTGGACGTCATCCACGAGAAGAACGCCGATGCGTTGTTCGACGATGCCATCCATGCGCTGCTTGTCTACCAGCAACTGCCGATGGACGCGCCGTTGCCCAGCTATGACGTGGCGCTGTTGCGGCGCGAGCTGGAGCTGTTTCCGGAGTGGTACGTCAAGCGTCACCTGGGCGTCGAGTTCGACCCGGCGCAGCAGGCCAGCTGGCAAGCGGTCAGCGACCTGTTGATCGAGAGCGCGCTGGCCCAGCCAAAGGTTTTGGTACACCGAGATTACATGCCACGCAATTTGATGCTGAGCGAACCGAACCCTGGCGTGCTGGATTTTCAGGACGCCGTATATGGGCCTGTCACCTACGACATCACGTGTCTGTTCAAGGATGCTTTCCTGAGCTGGCCGGAAGATCGTGTAGCCGGCTGGCTTAAGCGGTATTGGGAACAGGCCGCTGCGGCGGGCATCCCGGTGCAGGATGATTTCAATGAATTCCATCGTGCGAGCGATTTGATGGGTGTGCAGCGGCACTTGAAGGTGATCGGTATATTCGCCCGCATTTGCCATCGTGATGGCAAACCACGCTATCTCGCCGATGTGCCGCGCTTCTTCTCTTATATAGAAGCGGTGTTGGCACGACGACCTGAACTGGTCGAGCTGAGTAACCTGCTGACCAGTCTGGGGCAGGCAAAAAAAGATGCTGTCGTATAAGGGACTGTAATTGAAGATTGTCTTGAAGAGGGCGGCATGAAAGCGATGATTCTGGCGGCAGGCAAAGGCGAGCGCCTGCGCCCGCTGACTCTGCACACGCCCAAACCGCTGGTGCGTGCCGGCGGTGTTCCATTAATTGAATATCACCTGCGGGCGATCCGCTCGGCGGGTTTCGCAGACGTTGTCATCAACCATGCGTGGTTGGGCCAGCAGATCGAAGCCCATGTGGCCGACGGCCGTGAGTGGGGGCTCAGTGTCTGTTATTCCGCCGAAGGCGAACCGCTGGAGACAGGGGGCGGGATCTACCGCGCGTTACCGCAGTTGGGCGATGAGCCATTTCTGGTGGTCAACGGCGATATCTGGACCGACTTCGATTTCAGTCGCCTGACCAAGCCAATCAGCGGGCTGGCCCATCTGGTGCTGGTGGACAACCCGCCGCATCACCCCATTGGCGATTTCGCGCTGACCGACGGTCGGGTGCAGGACTCCGCCGCTCAACCGCGTCTGACCTACAGCGGGATCGCGGTGCTGCACCCGCAGCTCTTCGCGGGCTGTGCTGACGGCGCGTTCAAGCTGGCGCCCTTGCTGCGCGACGCCATGGCCAAGGGGTTGGTTACCGGTGAGCATTTTGTCGGGCGGTGGGTGGATGTCGGCACCCACGAACGCCTGGCAGAAGTCGAACAGATGCTGTCGGTGAAATCCTAGATGCTGTGGCCATTCACGGTCGTCGGCGGTGGCGTTGGGTACCTGGTCGCCAGCATTCCCGGCGCCATGCTGGGGGCTCTGCTGGGCCAGGCGCTTGATCGTCGACTGAATTTTCAAAGCTGGGCCGAGATGCGCGAGCGTGCCAATGGCCGCACCGTGCCGCGCGATGACGAGCTGATTTTCATACTGCTGGGTCGCTTGGCGAAGAGCGATGGCCGTGTGTTGGACGCCCACATCCAGCAGGCGCGCGTGGAGATGCGTCGGCTGGACCTCAGCGAGACGGCGCAGCGTCGGGCTATTCAGGCCTTCAACCGAGGCAAGGACGGGCGCGACAACTTGCGGGTGCACCTGACGCGTCTCAAGCCTCAGCCGCATGCCGCCGAAGGGTTGTTGCGGGCCTGCTGGCGTATGGCATGGGCAGATGGAAAGGCAACGCGTGCCGAGCGTGGGTTGATCGTGCAATGGGGCCAGTGGCTGGGTTGGGGGGCAGACAAGGTCGAAGGATTGTCATCGACCGAAGACGCTCAACGGTCCCGCGGTGCGCCCGCCAGCAGTGGCGGCGAATTTCAGGATGCGTTGCGGTTGCTGGGCGTGAAGGCCGACGCCGACCCGGCGCAGATCAAGCGTGCCTATCGTCGACTGCTCAGCCGTCACCACCCGGACAAAATCGCCGGCAGCGGCGCCAACCAGATTCAGGTGCGTGACGCCACTGAAAAAACCCGCGAGCTGCACCACGCCTATGCGTTGATCAGGGACCGACGCGGGTTTCGTTGACCCCGTCATTACCGAGTCTTCGAGGGTGGGCCTGCTCGCGCAGGCCTGTCGCCTTCACAGAACAAACCTGAGGCACGTAGCGCGGGATCGATGTCACTGAGCTTCTAGCCAGCCTCGAACCCGGCGGAACAGCTGATCTTGCTCCATCGCCGGGTTGCCTGGAATGGCGCTCAACGCCACCTGGGTGAAGCGTGCATTTTTGTTTCGCTTGCTGGTGTCCAGTCTGTCCTGGGCTTGCTGGCGCGGGACGGAGCGGTCCTTGTTGACGAAGTCGGCCGTCGGGACTTTTAGCGTTGTCAGCAAGTCCACCAGCGGTGGCGCTTCCTTGCCGGTATCGACGGCCGTGATCATGACCAGGCGTTGAACCGCTGGCGAGGGCCGCTCGCTCATGTAGCGCGCCGCCCAGTACGCGCCGCTGCCGTGGCCAAGGAGGACAATGCTGCGGGCCTTGTTCTGTTGGGCGAACGCAATGGCACTGTCGATCCGGGCGAAAATTTTCTCGGCATTGGCTTTTGCCTGGTCTGCCTGAGCCGCGGCCTGTTCAGCGGCTGCAGCGGCATCCGCCTCAGCGACGGCCGCTGGGTCGGGCGCTTTTACGGCTGCATCTTTGGGTTTGTCACCCGTAGACGGGGTAGCCGGAGCCTCCGCTGCGCGCGCGAAAATCCCGTCGTTGTGAGCGTCCGGCATGCTCAGGCTGAGGCTGGACCACCCGACGTCCGGCAGCTTACGTCGCAGAGGGCCTACTGCATTGGGCCAGTCCGCTGATTCATCGGCACCAGGAACAATAATCACCGCACCTTTGGGCTCTGCGATGTTTGCCGGTTTCCATAACGCCAGAAACGCCTCATCGCCAGCCTGCAACTGCTGCTGCTCTACTGGCGGCACCTGACGCTCCAGCGCCAGCGTGTCTTCCTCACTGCGCGACGGCAAAGCCGCCCGTTCCACCGGCGCGTCGGCGGGTTTTGCGTCTTTGTCCGACGCTGGATCCGCGGCCATCACGAGCTGTGAGCAAGGTAGTATCAGCGTCAGGCACAGCGCAGGAAATATTGCGCGAAATGTGTAGGGCATCGGATATTCCAAAGACCGGAAACTGTTCCGGCAGACTAATGGGTTGACGGCAATTTGTCAGGCCAGGCAATCGGTGCTCCTGTACGAGCGCCCGGCACAGCGCATGATCGGCATGGGGTTCGGGAATATGGAAGCGATGGTTTGAAAATCCATGCGATGTGCCTTCGGGTTATCGGCGATACGTGCGCGCTCTTGATGGGTTTGCTGCTCATCGCGCTGTCGACTTCCACCTTTGCCGCCTCGTCGGGCAGCCAGGCGGACCCGTTAAGCAACGTTCAGCGGGACTGGCTGACACAAAGGGGGCACCTGCGCGTCGGGCTTGTGCTTCAGGCGCCCTATGCCCAGCTCGACCGTCGCGCCCAGCAGCTGTCCGGCGCGAATGTCGACCTCATCAACCTCATGGAAAAGACCTTGCAGGTCGAGCTTTTGTGGCGCAGCTATGCCGATCAGGCCGAGCTCGAAAAAGCCCTCGTCGACGGGCAGATCGATTTTGCGCCGGGCCTGATGCAGACACCCGCCGGCCTGCGGATGTGGCTGTATTCCGACCCTTACATGCGAGTGCCGCAACTGATCGTCGGCGAGCGTGACGGTGTCGGCACCGTTGATCTGGAAAAGCTCGATGCCCAGGTCCGCGTCGCCGTGCGCATGCCCGGGCCCACCGCTGATTACCTGCGCAGCAACTACACCCATCTCAATCTACAGGGGGTGCCGCTGGAGCGTCAGGCGCTGCAGCTGCTGCTTAGCCAGCAGGCGCGCTACGCCGTCATTGATGAAGCGCAGCTCAGTCGGTTGTCCCGTGAGGCAGAGTTTGCCGGGCTCGCCGTGGTCGGGGACATCGGTTTCCCGCAGTTGCTACGCGTGGCTTCCCGGCGCGATGAGCCGCAGCTCGCCGACATTATCAGCCAGGCGTTAAGTGCCATTCCCGCCCGGGACCTTGAGCAGTTGCACACGCAGTGGCTGCAGCCGAAGTACCCTCAGGCAAGCGGCTCGCCAGGACTGTGGAAAAATATCGCGTTGCTGCTGTTGGTCTTGTTCATGGCCAGCGCCGCGATCGTGTTCTGGCAACGCAAGCAACAGCAGCAACTCGAGCAACAACTGCTCGCTGCACGCGACGACATCGCTAAACGCCTGGCGGGCGAGGAGGCGTTGCGCCTGGCGCAGTTTTCCATCGATCAGAGCACCGTCGGCATTCTTTGGGTCAACTGGGACAGCCATGTGCGTTATGCCAATCAGGCGGCTGAGGCCATGTTGGGCTATGCATCGGGTGGAGTAGTGGATCGGCCGCTAATTGATTTCGAGCCTGGCCTGAATATGGACCGCTGGCTCAACCTGTGGAAAACCGCGCGCTCCAGCGACGAAGGGCCGCAGAACTTTGAAAGCAATTGCGTGCGCGCCGATGGCAGCATTCTCCCCGCCGACGTGTCGTTGAGCTTTTTGCGCTTTCGTGAGGCCGAGTACCTGGTGGTGTTCATCACCGACGTCACTGAACGCCGCCGTTCGCTGGCCGCGCTGCAGGAAAGCGAGGCACGCTTGCAGGTGCTGGCCGAGCAATTGCGCGAGCTCTCGGCACATCTGGAGACCGTGCGCGAAGAGGAAAAGGCGCGTATCGCCCGTGAAGTTCATGACGAGCTGGGCCAGATGCTCACCGTGCTCAAGCTCGAAACGTCGATGTGCGAACTGGCCTACGCCGATCTTGACCCCGGCCTTCGCGACCGGTTGAACAGCATGAAGCGCCTGATCGCGCAGTTGTTCCAGTTGGTAAGGGACGTAGCGACCGCGCTGCGCCCACCGATTCTTGATGCGGGCATCGCCTCGGCCATCGAATGGCAGGCGCGGCGTTTCGAGGCGCGTACCCAGATCCCGTGTCTGGTGCAGGTGCCGGACAACCTGCCCAGCCTGCCGGACGCAACGGCCATCGGGTTGTTTCGCATTCTTCAGGAGTCGCTGACCAACGTCATGCGCCATGCAGAGGCGCACACGGTCGAGCTGAATTTGACGCTCAGCGACGGCGTGCTGTGCATGAGCATCGCCGATGACGGCAAGGGCTTCGATCAGCGCGCCGAGCGTCCGGTCTCATTCGGCCTGGTGGGCATGCGCGAGCGGGTGCTGATCATGGGCGGGCAATTGCATCTGGACACCTCGCCCGGAGAAGGCACAACCTTGCGCATCCACATTCCGCTGGAACCGGTCGCTTAGGAGCACGTACATTGATTCGCGTATTGGTTGCAGAAGACCACACCATTGTCCGCGAGGGGATCAAACAGCTGATCGGCCTGGCGAAGGACCTTCAAGTGGTCGGGGAGGCCAGCAATGGCGAGCAGCTGCTGGACGCCTTGCGCCATACACCCTGCGAAGTGGTGCTGCTGGATATCTCGATGCCGGGCGTCAACGGTCTTGAAGCGATCCCCAGGATTCGCGCGTTGAACAACCCGCCTGCGATTCTGGTGCTGTCGATGCACGATGAAGCGCAAATGGCTGCACGTGCCTTGAAGGTCGGGGCCGCCGGATACGCGACCAAGGACAGCGATCCGGCCTTGCTGCTGACGGCGATCCGGCGTGTAGCCGCAGGAGGGCGATACATCGACCCGGACCTGGCAGACCGAATGGTGTTCGAGGTCGGGCTCACCGATCACCGGCCCTTGCATTCGTTGTTGTCCGAGCGCGAGTTTTCAGTGTTCGAACGCCTGGCCCAAGGCGCTAATGTCAACGACATCGCCCAACAACTGGCGTTGAGCAGCAAAACCATCAGCACCCACAAGGCGCGTCTGATGCAGAAGCTGAAAATCACTTCGCTGGCCGAGCTGGTGAAGTATGCGATGGAGCACAAGCTGGTTTGAGATCGGAGGTCTGAAAACGACCTCCTCCGGCGCCTGCGATAACCCTCTCGCCGACAAGTGCGTTCCTACGGACTGACCGCAATCCCCTGTAGGAGTGAGCTTGCTCGCGAAGAGGCCACTTCAGGCGCCGGATCACTTTCAGGCAGCATACCTATCCCCGCCATCTCTGTAGGGCAATCCCTACCCCCAACCTTCCAGCGCACCTAGGCCATTCTCTCCCTGCCCCCGATTTGCGCGACCTGCAGCCTCATCTAGGCTTGATCCCTACGGTGGATCAAACAAAGGTGCGGGCAATGAGCAACGTCGAATCAGGCGCTGGGGCGAGTGATGTTCTGGTCAGCTTTCGTGGTGTGCAAAAGAGCTACGACGGCGAAGCCCTGATCGTCAAAGACCTCAACCTGGATATCTGCAAGGGCGAATTCCTCACCTTGCTCGGGCCGTCCGGCTCCGGCAAGACCACCAGCCTTATGATGCTCGCCGGGTTCGAGACGCCCACCGCTGGCGAGATCCAGCTGGCTGGCCGTTCGATCAACAACGTGCCTCCACACAAGCGCGACATTGGCATGGTGTTTCAGAATTACGCCTTGTTCCCGCACATGACCGTGGCAGAGAACCTTGCCTTCCCGTTGTCGGTGCGGGGCATGAGCAAGACTGACGTTGCCGAAAAGGTAAAACGCGCCCTCGACATGGTGCAGCTCGGTACCTTCGCCCATCGTTATCCCGCCCAGTTATCGGGAGGGCAGCAACAACGTGTGGCGCTGGCGCGCGCGCTGGTGTTTGAGCCTCAGCTGGTGCTGATGGATGAGCCGCTCGGTGCGCTGGACAAACAACTGCGCGAACACATGCAGATGGAAATCAAGCATCTGCACCAGCGCTTGGGCGTAACCGTGGTTTACGTCACCCACGATCAGGGCGAGGCGCTGACCATGTCAGACCGTGTCGCGGTGTTCCATCAGGGCGAAATCCAGCAGATCGCCCCACCGCGCACTCTTTATGAAGAGCCGAAAAACACCTTCGTTGCCAACTTTATCGGCGAGAACAATCGTATCAACGGCACCTTGCTCAGCCAGAGCGGTGACCGTTGCGTGGTGGGCCTGGCTCGCGGCGAAAAGGTTGAGGCGCTGGCCATCAACGTCGGCGCTACGGGAAGCCCGGTGACGCTGTCGATCCGCCCCGAACGCGTGAACCTCAACGGCCGCAGCGAGAGTTGCGTTAACCGGTTTTCGGGGCGCGTGGCCGAATTTATCTACTTGGGTGACCACGTACGGGTGCGTCTGGAAGTGGCCGGTAAAACCGACTTCTTCGTGAAGCAGCCCATCGCGGAGCTCGATCCGGGGCTCAGCGTTGGCGATGTCGTGCCCCTTGGATGGCAGGTCGAGCATGCCCGCGCGCTGGACCCGTTGCTGGATACGCATTGATTCACCCGCCACAGGCGTCACCCGAAGAAAGTCACCCGAAGAAACCAGAGGCGAGCCAATCGCCCCCCAACGCTTAACCATCACAGTTCGTGGAGAGAAAAAATCATGCTCAAGACATTGAAGCTCACCGCCTTATCGGTCGGGATGATGTGCGCGGCGCAAGCCATGGCAGCGGACCTGACCGTCATTTCCTTCGGTGGCGCTAACAAGGCGGCCCAGGAAAAAGCGTTCTATGCGCCGTGGGAAAAGGCCGGCAACGGCAAGATCATTGCGGGCGAATACAACGGTGAGATGGCCAAGGTCAAAGCCATGGTCGACACCAAGAGCGTGACGTGGGACCTGGTTGAAGTTGAGTCGCCAGAACTGTCCCGTGGTTGTGACGAAGACATGTTCGAGTCGCTGGCGTCGGTCGATCTCGGCAACAAGGACAACTACGTCAAAGGCGCAATCTCTGAGTGCGGCGTAGGCTTCTTCGTGTGGTCCACCGTGCTGGCCTACAACGCCGACAAGCTGAAATCTGCACCAACGGGCTGGGCTGATTTCTGGGACACCGAGAAATTCCCGGGCAAGCGTGGCCTGCGCAAGGGCGCCAAGTACACGCTGGAATTCGCGCTGATGGCCGACGGTGTTGCGCCTAAAGACGTTTACAAAGTTCTGGCGACCAAGGAAGGCCAGGACCGCGCCTTCAAGATGCTCGACAAGCTCAAGCCAAGCATCCAGTGGTGGGAAGCGGGCGCACAGCCTCCGCAATACCTGCAGTCTGGCGACGTCGTGATGAGCTCGGCCTATAACGGTCGCATCGCTGCCGTGCAGAAAGAGAGCAACCTGAAAGTGGTCTGGACTGGCGGCGTGTATGACTTCGACGCATGGGCCATTCCGAAGGGCGCCAAAAACGCCGAAGAAGCCAAGAAGTTCATCGCCTACTCGCTCAAGCCCGAGCAGCAAAAGATTTACTCCGAAAACATCGCTTACGGCCCGGCCAACACTGGGGCGGTGCCGCTGTTGAGCGCCGACACGCTGAAAAACATGCCGACCACTCCCGAGAACATCAAGGATCAGGTGCAGATCGACGTGAAATTCTGGGCCGATTTTGGTGAGTCCCTGGAGCAGCGCTTCAACTCTTGGGCCGCCAAATAAGAGCACTGCTCGATAAGCGCTTCGTTGTGAGTTAGATCCGGGTGCGTCGTCTGAACTGTCTGAAACAGGGCAGGGGGCGCGCTCTTTGTCAGAAGATTTCGGAGTTCACTATGGCCATCGCCGTGCCCCTGTCTGAAGGCGCCAGCCCGACCCTGAAGCAACGCCTGGCCCGTGCCGAGCGCGTCAATCGCTGGAAGGCTCAAGCACTGATCGCGCCCTTGGTGATCTTCCTGCTGCTGGTGTTTCTGGTGCCGATTGCGGCGTTGCTCTACAAAAGCGTCAGCAACCCGGAAGTGGTGGGCGGCATGCCGCTGACCGTGGTCGAAGTGGCGAAGTGGGACGGAAAGGGGCTGCCACCTGAGACAGTGTACAAAGCCGCCAGCCAGGATCTTGCCGAAGCACGCAAGAATCAGACGCTGGGCGATCTGTCCAAACGCCTGAATCAGGAACTGGCGGGCTACCGCAGCCTGCTGGCGAAAACCGCCCGCGCCATGCCGTTCAAGGAAGAGCCGACCTCTTACAAGGAAGCGCTGGAAGCCATTGATGAGCGCTGGGGCGACCCTGCGTACTGGCAGGCTATCCGCCGTAATACCTCAAGTTTCACACCTTATTACCTACTGGCCGCTGTCGACCATCGAATCGATGACCTTGGTGAAGTGGCCCCGGCTACACCCGACCAAGCCATATACCTGGACATTTTCGCCCGCACCTTCTGGATGGGCCTGGTGATCACCGTGATTTGCCTGCTGCTGGCCTATCCACTGGCTTACCTGCTGGCCAACCTGCCCGCACGGCAGAGCAACTTGCTGATGATTCTGGTCTTGCTGCCGTTCTGGACGTCCATCCTGGTGCGCGTCGCCGCCTGGATCGTCTTGCTGCAATCGAGCGGTCTGATCAACGGGGCGCTGATGGCGATGGGCATCATCGATAAGCCGCTGGAACTGGTGTTTAACCGGGTCGGCGTTTACATCTCGATGGTGCATATCATGCTGCCCTTCATGATCTTGCCCATCTACAGCGTGATGAAAGGCATCTCGCCGACGTACATGCGTGCGGCGATCTCGCTGGGCTGCAATCCGTTCGCCAGTTTCTGGCGCGTGTACTTCCCGCAGACCTACGCGGGTGTGGGCGCGGGTTGTCTGTTGGTGTTCATCCTTGCCATCGGTTACTACATCACCCCGGCGCTGCTCGGCAGTCCGAACGATCAGATGGTCAGTTACTTCGTCGCGTTCTACACCAACACCAGCATCAACTGGGGCATGGCGACGGCGCTGGGCGGTTTGCTGCTGCTGGCGACGGTTGTGCTGTACCTGATTTATAACTGGCTGGTGGGCGCCAGCCGTCTGCGCCTGAGCTGAGGAGAACGATCATGTTGAGCCCTTATTCCTCGCCCATCGAGCGCATCTGGCATTACACGCTGCGTATCCTGTGTGGATTGATCCTGCTGTTTCTGGTGCTGCCGGTGCTGGTGATCGTGCCGCTGTCGTTCAACTCCGGCAGCTTTCTGGTCTATCCGCTGCAGGGCTTTTCGCTGCACTGGTATCAGGACTTTTTTGGTTCGGCCGAGTGGATGCGCGCGCTGAAAAACAGTTTGATCGTCGCACCCGCTGCCACGGTGCTGGCGATGGGGTTCGGTACATTGGCGGCCATCGGTCTGACCCGCAGCAACTTCCCCGGCAAGGCGCTGGTGATGGCGCTGGTGATTTCGCCAATGGTGGTGCCCGTGGTGATTGTCGGCGTGGCGAGCTACCTGTTTTTTGCGCCGCTGGGACTGGGCAACAGTTATATCTCGCTGATACTGGTACACGCGGTCTTGGGTGTGCCCTTCGTGATCATTACCGTGTCCGCCACATTGCAGGGCTTCAATTACAACCTGGTGCGTGCGGCGGCCAGCCTGGGTGCTTCGCCAACCACGGCGTTTCGTCGCGTGACCCTGCCGCTGATTGCGCCAGGGGTAATCTCCGGAGCGCTGTTTGCTTTTGCCACCTCGTTCGATGAAGTTGTGGTCACGCTGTTCCTCGCAGGGCCAGGGCAGGCGACCTTGCCAAGGCAAATGTTCAGCGGCATCCGCGAAAACCTCAGCCCGACGATTGCCGCTGCGGCGACGCTGCTTATCGGCTTCTCCGTAGTGCTGTTGCTGGTGCTGGAATGGCTGCGCGGTCGCAGCGAGAAACTGCGCACGGCGGTGGAGTGATCACCGCTGACAGTGGACTTGGGAACACGGGTAAAGATTGTGACGCAACATTCGTAGGAGCCGGCTTGCTGGCGAACGCGTCGGGTCAGGCGACTTTATCGTCACTCATGTACCGCGTTCGCCAGCAAGCCGGCTCCTACAGTGGGTTCTCGATCGGTACGTAGTGGTGGGTTAACCGCGCATTCTTCCTCCGCCGCACCACAAAACTGACGCATCCCTCGATCCGGTCTATGTTTGACTCATCGCACGCTGGCCACACGCGGTATGTGCCACGTCTCCAGACACAGAACAAAGGACGAGCCCGATGAGTATCTCTGCCTTCAAAATCGCCAACAAGCTGATCACCGGCGCGGCTGCCATTGAGCAGTTGTCCGCCGAGCTGACGCGGCTCAACGTACAGAACCCGCTGATCGTGACCGACGCGATACTGGTCCAGTCCGGGACAGTCGACCTGGCACTGGCCCAATTGGGCGGGCGACGGTATGGCCTGTTCGATCAGGTCGAGCCGGAACCTGAAATTGCCATCGTCGAAGCCTGCACGCGAGCCTATCGGGAGGGCGGCCATGATGGCCTGATCGGCGTGGGTGGCGGTAGTGCCATTGACATCGCCAAGGGGGTCGCGGCATTCGCAGGCCATGAAGGCAGTCTTGGCGAGTTGTTCGGTGTCGATCTGGTCAAGCGCAAGGGGCCGCCACTGATCGCCATACCGACCACCGCCGGTACAGGGTCGGAGGTCACCAACGTAGCGATCTTTTCGGACAAGCAGGCTCAACTCAAGAAGGGCATCGTCAGCGACTATCTTTTACCGGACGTGGCGCTCGTCAGCCCCTTGATGACACTGACTTGTCCGCGCAGCGTTACGGCGGCCAGTGGGGTAGACGCGCTTGTGCATGCCGTCGAGGCGTACTTGTCGGTCAACGCGTCGCCCATCACCGATGCCATCGCGCTGGGCGCCATCAAGTTGATCGTCAAGGCGCTGCCCAAGGCCTACGCCAATCCCTCCAGCCTGCAGGCGCGAGAAGACATGGCCACCGCCAGCCTCATGGCCGGTATGGCATTCGGCAATGCCGGAGTCGGCGCTGTTCATGCGCTGGCGTATCCACTGGGAGGACGGTTCAATATTGCGCATGGCGTCAGCAACGCACTGCTGCTGCCTTATGTGATGGAGTGGAACAAGCTGGCCTGCGTTGAAAGGATGCGCGACATCGCCGACGCAATGGGCGCCCGCGTCGCCCATCTGAGCGACAGGGACGCCGCCGACCTGGCAGTGAAAGCCATGGCCGATTTGTGCGCTGCGGTGGAGATCCCGTCTGGCTTGCGCAGTTTCAATGTGCCCGAAAACGCGATCCCTGCGATGGCGGAAGAAGCCAGCAAGATCGAGCGCCTGATGCGCAATAATCCGCGGAAGTTGAACGCTGCCGACATCGAGAAAATCTACCGAGCTGCGTATTGATCAGGCGCGCAGACCATCAATCTCAACCGCGACGACGGGCCAGCAACCAGCCCACAGTCAGCGTCAGGCCGGCAAGCACCATCAATGTGGTGCGCGGCCGTTGCTGGGTAAAGGTCGACACTTCGTCCAGCAGATCGCCATACCGTTCCTGCAGCTCACCGGCCGCCTGACGCGCCTTGCCTTCCATCTGCGTGCGCTCATCGCCGGTCAAGTTGCCGAAGACGTCTTGCGCTTTGCCGGCGGCTTGTTCGAGTGCGCCTTTCACTTGTTCGGATTTCATGTATTGCCTCCAAGGGTGGCATCGGTCTTGACGTTAATGCTGCCCCGTCGGGCCAGCTACAACACCAGACTAGAGCCGTTGCGTCGCCCGATGAAGGTGAGTTTGCACCAGACGCACTGGCGCATTTGCATCACTCAACGCTTGCTTTTGCCCTGGCTGGCGAACAGATTTCGCTCCCTGGCCCAGACGATCGCTTCCGCCCGGCTGTGCACGTCGAGCTTGGAGTACACCGTCGCGACGTGGTTGCGAATCGTGTTGAGCGCCAGGTTGAGCCGCGCCGCGATCTCCTTGTCCGCCAGCCCTTCACAGATAAGCCCCAGTACATCCCGCTCGCGAGCGGTCAGGTCGGTGAACGAAGCGCTGGGCAGACGTCGAGTGTTGACCCGTTTGGCATTGGCCAGCTTTTCGATCAGCGTCTGACTGAACCACGAGGCGTCCTGCATCACCGTTTCGATGGCCTCGACCAGCTCCAGCTCCGAACGCTTGCGCTCGGTGATGTCCATCAGCACGAAGAGGTAGCAGGGGCTGTCCTGAATCGTCACCGTGTCAGCGGCCAGTACGCAATCCATCGACTCGCTGCCTTTCTTGCGGACTTTCAGGTCCAGCCCGTCAACACGCCCATTGGTTTCAAGAACGTTGAACAGCTCGGCCATTACCCCGCCATCCTCAATGAAGCCCAGTTCTGCGACGGTCCGGCCAATCAGTTCCTGGGGCGTATAACCCAACGTGTTTAAGAACGCTTCGTTGGCTTCGACGATCTGCTGCCGCTCCGCTGTACACACCAGCGTTGGCACCGGTGTCAGTCTGAATGCCTTGGCAAACCGTTCTTCGCTCTGGCGCAAGGCAGTCTCGGCTTTGCGTCTGGGTTCAAGGTCGGTGAACGAAAACAGCATGCAGTCTTCTTCATTCATGTCCAACGGTTGCCCGGCGACGATGACCAGTTTGGTGCCGCCCTCCGGCAGCTTCAGCTCGGCCTGCATCTGCGGGATGGTTGCACCCTGATTCAGTCGCTCGATGGCGAGGTCCTTGCGCTCGGCATTTTCCAGCACGTCTACCTCGTAGACCGAGCGGCCGATGACGCTTTCCCTCGAATGCCCGGTCATTTCCAGAAAGCCTTGATTGACCTGGATGAAGCGCAGATCGCTCAGCCGACAGATAACGGCGGGAGCGGGGTTGGCGTTGAAGGTCTTTTCAAAGCGCTGCTCGGCGCCGGCCCATTCTGTCGCGTCGGCGAGGATCAGCACCAAGGACTCCGGGGAGCCGGTGCTGTCTTCCAGGACCATGCTACGAACGCGATGCACCCAGCTGCGCTCCTCTTCCTCACCGACCCTGCTGACCTCGATGAGCACATCGCTGAATACTTCGCCGGCGGCGACCCGACTGATCGGATATTGATCAACGTCCAGCGGATGGTTGTTGCGATAACGCAGGGAAAATTTCTCGCGATAGGCCTCGCCGTTGGCCCCCAGCTCGCTGATCTCCTCGACGCCGTGCATCAGCAGCGCCGCTTCATTGGCCCAGATGATGGTCTGGTCTACCTCCACCAGCATCACCCCGTCCGACAGGCCGGAAATGATCTGCTGCAATTGGCGGCGGTTGGTTTCTCTGGCGAGGATGGCCTCGGACATGCGTGTTCTCCTGACGTCTCAATGCGATCGGGCTTCGCTCAGCCGGGCGCTCCACGCTATCGGACCGGCCGGCAAAAACTTAGTGCTGCAGCTTAGTGCAGCGCCGCTCGCCAAGGTCGGTGCGAATGCACCAGACGAAGCGGTGCAAATGCGCCATCACAGACTTCCACGCGCTGATCAAACTGATTTCACGTCCGATCAGACGCGGCAAGCCCGCCCTCGCAGGCTCGCCCTTATCAACGCAGGTGGTGCATATGCACCGCATGTCGGTAGCACGATCATGTGTACCCCTGCACCAGAGGAAATTCTTATGGCTACAACCTACTCAACATCTGCCGCACTGGGCAGCGCTTCTCCATTTCGGGTGTCTTGGGGGTCGGTGTTTGCCGGTGCGGCGATCACGCTGGTCACCTATCTGGTGCTGAGCGTGCTTGGCACGGCGATCGGCGCTGGCGCGCTGGACCCGATGGCCCAAGGGAACCCGTTGAGCGGCTTCGGCAAGGGCGCCGGCGCCTGGCTGTTCATCAGTACGCTGGTGGCGATTGCCGCCGGTGCCTGGGTGTCGGGTCGCACGGCGCCGGACCGTGGCGGCCTGCACGGTTTGCTGAGCTGGACAGTCAGCACGCTGCTCACCACCTGGCTCATCGCATCGCTGGCCGGCTCGCTGGTAGGCACTGCCGGCAACATTGCAGGCAAGGGGCTTTCCATGGCGGCCGATGGCGTCGCTGCTGCCGCACCGGGCGTGGGTCAGAGCATCAAGCAACAACTGGATAAAAACGGCATCAGCCTGGATTGGGACAGCCTGAAATCGCAGCTGGACACCACCCTGAAGCAGTCCGGCAAGCCAGAGCTGGACCCTTCGAAGCTGGATCAGAAAGCTGACGTAGCGGGTGCCGATGCCAAGCAGACAGCAGAGCAGGCCTCCACTGATCCAACCCAGGCGGGCGACCAGTTGAAGCAATGGTTTGATCGCGTGCAGAAAGCGGGCGAACCCGCCTTGAACGCTGCCGACAAAGATGCGCTGGTCAACATCGTGGCCGCTCGCACTGGCAAGAGCAAAGCCGAAGCGCAGCAGATCGTCGATAACTATGCGCAGGCGTATCAGCAAGCAGCCGCGAAAGTTGCAGAGCTGAAAGCGCAGGCTGAGCAACAGGCCCGTGAAGCGGCGGATGTCGCCGCCAAGCACGTCTCCAAAGCGGCGTGGGGTACGTTCTTCATGCTGATCATCGGCGCTGCGCTGAGCTTTGGTCTGGCACGCTATGCCCTGAGCTCGCGTCCTCGCCTGCTGGTCGAGACCGTTTGAGGGTTTCAGCAATCGCCCGGCGTGTCGGTTCTGGATTTTGAAAAGTTGAATCGCTGACTCAAGCCTCGGCCCGGTGCGCACATATGTCGTACCGGGCCTTGTGCCGTTCACGCCGTCTGATTCAAGCCTTTCGGCTTACACGCGTGCGACCCAACGCATGTTTCAACTCTTGGAGTACAATGCGCGCCACCGTGATTTCGCTCAAAAAGGTGCGTCATGCAGCCCTTCGCTATTGCTCCTTCGATTCTGTCCGCCGATTTCGCCCGTCTGGGACAGGAAGTCGACAACGTCCTGGCCGCTGGCGCCGACATCGTCCACTTCGACGTCATGGACAACCACTACGTCCCTAACCTGACGATCGGACCGATGGTCTGCGCCGCGTTGCGCAAATACGGCATCACCGCGCCCATCGATGTTCATCTGATGGTCAGCCCGGTGGACCGCATCATCGGTGACTTCATCGAAGCCGGCGCCACTTACATCACCTTCCACCCGGAAGCGACCCAGCACATCGACCGCTCCCTGCAACTGATCCGCGAAGGCGGCTGCAAGGCGGGCCTGGTGTTCAACCCGGCGACCCCGCTGAACCTGCTTGAGTACGTCATGGACAAGGTCGACATGATCCTGCTCATGAGCGTCAACCCTGGCTTTGGCGGTCAGAAATTCATTCCCGGCACGATCAACAAGCTGCGCGAGGCCCGCGCGCTCATTGACGCATCCGGTCGTGATATCCGTCTCGAGATCGACGGCGGCGTCAACGTCAACAACATCCGGGAAATCGCAGCAGCTGGCGCCGACACCTTTGTTGCGGGCTCTGCCATTTTCAACGCGCCTGATTACCAGGCAGTCATTTCAAAAATGCATGAAGAACTGGCGTTGGCCCGCCGATGAGCGGCTTCGAGCAGCTCTTTCCGGGCCGTTTGCCCAAGCTCATCATGTTTGACCTGGACGGCACCCTCGTCGATTCGGTGCCTGATCTGGCGGCCGCTGTGGACAAAACGCTTTTTCAGCTCGGTCGCCCCCCGGCGGGTATCGAGCGGGTTCGCGACTGGATCGGCAACGGCGTACGCGTGTTGGTACGCCGCGCTTTGGCGAACGGCATGGATCACTCCGCCGTGGATGAAGAATCGACGGAAGCGGCCCTCGCCATATTCATGGAAGCCTATAGCGGTAGCCATGCGCTCACCAAGGTCTACCCCGGCGTGCGCGAAACCCTGAAGTGGCTGCAGAAGATGGGCGTCGAAATGGCGTTGATCACCAACAAGCCGGAGCGCTTCGTTGCGCCTTTGCTGGACGATCTCAAACTCGGCCGCTTCTTTCGCTGGATCGTGGGCGGCGATACGCTGCCGCAGCAGAAGCCAGACCCGGCAGCGCTGTTCTTTGTGATGAAAATGGCCGGCGTACCGGGCTCGCAGTCGCTGTTCGTGGGTGACTCGCGCAATGACGTGCTGGCGGCCAAGGCAGCGGGCGTGGCCTGTGTGGCATTGAGTTATGGCTACAACCACGGCCGTCCCATTGAAGAAGAATCCCCGGCGCTGGTCATCAGCGATTTGCGCATGCTGATTCCCGGCAGTTCTGCCGGTTGCCTGGAGCAGGGCGCTGAGATAACGTTGCCCGACATCAAGTCTCCCTCCTTTAGAGAATCCATCGTGGTGGTCACTCGCAAACTCTGGATGAAAGTCATGAAGGCCCTGGCCCGTTGGCGTTGGCGCGCCTGACCTGATCCCGGCCTTCCGGCACGTTTGCACACCGACCGTTTCCCCCTCAGACCACGAGGCTGATATGACCCGCGACGAATTCCTGCGTTTGGCTGCTGAAGGCTACAACCGCATTCCGCTTGCCTACGAAACCCTGGCCGACTTCGACACCCCACTGTCGATCTACCTGAAGCTCGCTGACGAGCCCAACTCCTACTTGCTCGAATCCGTGCAGGGCGGGGAAAAATGGGGGCGTTACTCCATCATCGGTTTACCGTGCCGCACCGTCTTGCGCGTGCATGGCCATACAGTCAGCGTCACCCACGACGGTGTCGAGATCGAGCGCCTGGAGGCCGAAGATCCGCTGGATTTCGTCGAGACCTTCAAAGCTCGCTATAACGTTCCGACGATTGTTGGATTGCCTCGCTTCAACGGCGGCCTGGTCGGTTATTTCGGTTATGACTGCGTGCGTTACGTCGAACAACGGCTTGGCGCCTGTCCCAATCCAGACCCGCTTGGCGTCCCTGACATCCTGCTGATGGTCTCCGATGCAGTCGTGGTGTTCGACAACCTCGCGGGCAAGATGCACGCCATCGTCCTCGCCGACCCGGCGCAGCCTCAAGCGTATGAAGCAGGCTTGGCGCAACTCGAAGCATTGATGGAAAAGCTGCGCCAGCCGATCACGCCGCGCCGCGGCCTGGACCTGACCCGACCGCAGGCATCCGACCCGGTTTTCCGCTCCAGTTTTACCCAGGCCGATTACGAGAAAGCCGTCGACACGATCAAGGAGTACATCCTGGCCGGCGACTGCATGCAGGTTGTGCCGTCGCAGCGTATGTCGATTGATTTCAAGGCCGCGCCGATCGATCTGTACCGCGCGCTACGCTGCTTCAATCCGACGCCTTACATGTACTTCTTCAACTTCGGCGACTTCCACGTCGTGGGCAGCTCGCCCGAAGTGCTGGTGCGCGTTGAGGACAATCTGATCACCGTGCGCCCGATCGCCGGGACGCGACCCCGGGGCGCTACCGAGGAAGAAGACTACGCTCTGGAAGTCGATCTGCTGTCTGACGATAAAGAGATCGCCGAGCACTTGATGCTTATCGATCTGGGGCGCAACGACACCGGTCGCGTCTCGGAAATTGGCTCAGTGAAGCTGACCGAGAAGATGGTCATCGAGCGTTATTCAAACGTCATGCACATCGTCTCCAACGTGACTGGCCAACTGAAAAGCGGGCTGACGGCGATGGATGCATTGCGCGCCATCTTGCCGGCGGGGACGTTGTCGGGCGCGCCGAAGATTCGCGCGATGGAAATCATCGACGAACTCGAGCCGGTCAAGCGCGGCGTGTACGGCGGGGCTGTGGGCTATATGGCCTGGAACGGCAACATGGACACTGCGATTGCCATCCGCACGGCCGTTATCAAGGACGGTGAGCTGCATGTGCAGGCGGGTGGCGGCATCGTCGCGGACTCGGTCCCGGCCCTGGAATGGGAAGAAACCCTCAACAAGCGTCGCGCGATGTTCCGTGCCGTCGCCCTGGCCGAGCAAAAGCCCGAAGCCTGACGGTTTTGTTTCAAAAGAAACGGCGCCCAGGGCGCCGTTTTTTATGCCGAAGACACATCCCGCCGCGGCGGCTGGCTTCAAAAATCCAGACTCACCGCCAGGTTCACCCCTTGCTGCGTGACGTCATCATTCTTGCGCCAGTTGTAGCCAGCGCGCAGGGTCAGGTCCGGCGCCAGCTTCTGGCTCAGGCCGACGCTGGCGCGATTCAAGCTGCGTTGCGGTTCATACCCCTTGAGGTCGAAATCGACGCCCGGCACGCTGTTCAGCGCGATGGTCACGTCCTGTTGGTCGGTCTCGAACTCGCGCTCGTGGGCCACTTCGCCGAACACTTGCGTCTGCGGCGTGACGTCGAATTTGCCTTGCAGACCCGCGCCCAGCCGCTTCGACTTGCGCGTCTGGTCGTCGTAATTGAGCGCCGTCGCGCGGGCACTGTTCTCCGAATACCCATCGACGTTGACGTGGGAATAGTCGGCGCTGATGAACGGCGAGAAATGCCAGCGACTGCTCGGCTCGGCCAGATCGAAGCCCAGCCGCCCGCTGACGGCCCACAGGTCGCCATCGGTGTCGCCTTTCTCCGCGCCTTCGCTGGTACCCAAAGCGAATTTGCGCTTGAGGTTGTCGTAGTCGAGTTTTCCGCCCGAGGCTGCCAGGTCTGCCCACCAGTGTTGCGCCTGATACTGGACGAACGCGGTCGCAATATAGCTGTTGAGCTTGTAGTCCGAATCGCGCGCGCCGGCTTCAAGTGTCTGTCGGTAAGCGCCGGCGACCAGCCCGGCTCTCCAGTCTTCAGCAAAGCGGTAGCTCCCGCCGACGGTAAGGTTGTAGCCATGGCCATCGGCGCTGGCTGAGTGGCTTTGAGCGTCGAAGTCCATTTTCTGACCGCCACCGGCGACTATGGCCCGCCACTCGCCGACGTTTTGCCAGTTGCCCCAGTCCGCCAGCCATTGGCTGCGCAGCTCGTCCTGCTGCGCGCGCAACGTACCGTTGGCCATTTCCGGCAGCAGTGTGATTTCCCACGGAGCGGACAGAATCGAATACCCGTAGTCGGCGATCAGGCGCTGACCCGCGACGGTGGGGTGAACGCCATCGTTGAACAGCAGTTTGGTCGGATCAGGGGTCAGGCCGCCAATCCCGTAAACGCTGTTGGCGGTGCAGTTGTTGCCGTTGAAGCAGGTGCCAACCAGGTTCTGATCGGCCGCCAGCCCATAGCGCGCCGGATCGGTCAGGACATCACGTATGAGCCCCGGCACATTGAGCGGAATGACTTCGGCATCGATTTGCCCAAGACGGTTGACCAACTGCTGGTTGAACACCCCGCTCAGCAACGTGGAAGGTACCTGCAATGGTGTGCCGGACACGGCAGGAGTACGGCCAATGTCAGGCAGCAGCCAGACCATGATGTAGCGCGCTCCGGCCTGGGACAGGACTTGCGCGCCGTTGGCCAGGTTGTTCGCCGCGCTGATTGCCTGCCCGGGGCTCAAGATTCGGCCCTGCAGAAAGTCGTTGCCGCCTCCGGTCAGGTAGTAAAGGGCGTTGGGGTCGGCCCGTGAACTGTTTTCAACCAGATACCCGGGTCGCGTCCGAAACACGGTGGTGACGCCAGTCGAAGCATCGGTGTTGGCAACCTGAGATCGGGTGGTGATCGCAGCCAGGATCTGATCCGTCCGGTCGCCGCCCACGGCCCAATTGTTGCCATCCGCCAGCCCTTGCGCCGCGCGGACAGGAGACGTCGATGCCTGCAAATCGCCGGGCGCCACGCCCAGCTTTCCGCCTAGCAAGGTCGATGAGTTCAGGCTGAATGCTTCGCCGCTGCCGTTCACGTACGTCGGGCCGGTGCGGTTGGTGAAGCGTAACGTTGAGCCCGGTGGCCCGCCCGCATCGGGAAACTGACCGGCGTCGGCCAGACTGTCACCGAACACGATCATCGTTGAATAGGGGGAGGAGGCGGCCAGGGCCGAGGAACACGCGAGGGAGAGCAGGCAAGCCGCGAACGGCCAGCGCAGTGTTGCTTTGAGCATGGGGGCATCCCTTATTGTTTTCAGTGCTGTACGAGAAGGTAGCAGCCGCGACACAAATCGCCCACGATGCCGTGGCATTCACGGCGAATATTCTGTACCGCCCTTCAGGCTGCAATCTGCATCTTGCGCACGTTCGGCTTCTGCCAATCGGCCGCGGGCCCGGGCTATCCGGGTACGGCGATATTGCGCGCCCTGCGGCGGTACGCTACTGTGCGGCAACGTATGAACGAGACCTTTCCTGTGTCGATTGTCAGCAGCTTCTTGATGCGCGTTATCAAGGGCCACGCCCGTTGGCGTTGGCGCGCCTGACTATTTCCCCCGCCGGCCTTGCCGGATCTGTATTGATACGCCTCCTGATGCCTCAGTTTTGCAGTGCCTCGCCGGACCTCTTCCTGCGGCTCTCTGCGTGCAACTGCGGCAGAAGACGGAAGGCCACGCTAGAAGTCAGTAATTCAAAAGGTTAAGCACCATGCTGCTGATGATCGATAACTACGACTCCTTCACTTACAACGTCGTGCAGTACCTGGGTGAACTGGGCGCCGACGTCAAAGTGATTCGCAACGACGAAATGACCGTCGCCGAAATCGAAGCACTTAACCCCGAACGCATCGTCGTTTCACCCGGCCCATGTACGCCGAACGAAGCGGGCGTGTCCATTGATGTGATCAAACACTTCGCCGGCAAACTCCCTGTGCTGGGCGTCTGTCTGGGCCATCAATCAATTGGCCAGGCGTTCGGCGGCGACGTGGTGCGGGCGCGTCAGGTCATGCACGGCAAAACCAGCGACCTGGCTCACGAAGACCAGGGCGTGTTCGAAGGCTTGAAGCATCCGCTGACCGTTACCCGCTACCACTCGTTGGTGGTCAAGCGCGAGACGCTCCCGGATTGCCTCGAAGTGACCGCCTGGACCCAGGCAGAAGACGGCTCTGTCGACGAAATCATGGGCCTGCGACACAAAACGTTAAACGTCGAAGGTGTTCAATTTCACCCTGAGTCGATTCTTTCCGAGCAGGGCCACGAGCTGTTCGCCAACTTCCTCAAGCAGACCGGCGGCACCCGTCAGGGTTAAGGGCAATTCGACATGGCAATGGATATCAAGACGGCGCTCGGCCGAGTTGTGAATCAGCTGGACCTGAGCACCGATGAAATGCGCGATGTCATGCGCGAGATCATGACGGGCCAGTGCACCCAGGCGCAGATCGGCGCATTTCTGATGGGCATGCGCATGAAGAGCGAGAGCATCGACGAAATCGTCGGTGCGGTGTCGGTGATGCGCGAGCTGGCGGATCAGGTCCAGCTCAAAACACTGGACGGCGTGGTCGACATCGTCGGCACCGGTGGCGATGGAGCGAATATTTTCAACGTATCAACCGCCGCAGCGTTCGTGATTGCGGCTGCGGGTTGCACGGTGGCCAAGCACGGCAACCGGGCAGTCTCTGGCAAAAGTGGCAGCGCCGATTTGCTGGAAGCCGCTGGCGTCTATCTCAGCTTGACCCCTGTGCAGGTGGCGCGCTGCATCGACAGCGTCGGCATCGGCTTCATGTTTGCGCAAACTCATCACGGCGCCATGAAACACGCTGCCGGGCCGCGCAAGGAGCTGGGCCTGCGGACCCTGTTCAACATGTTAGGGCCATTGACCAACCCTGCGGGCGTCAAGCACCAGGTGGTGGGCGTGTTCAGTCAGGCACTTTGCCGACCATTGGCCGAAGTGCTGCTGCGCATGGGCAGCAAGCACGTGCTGGTGGTCCACTCCCAGGATGGCCTGGACGAATTCAGCATCGCTGCACCTACGTTTGTTGCGGAACTGAAGAATGGCGAAGTGACCGAATACTGGGTGCAGCCGGAAGACTTGGGCATGAAAAGCCAGAGCCTGTTCGGTCTGGTGGTCGACAGCCCCGCGCAGTCGCTGGAATTAATACGTGACGCGCTGGGTCGGCGTAAAACCGAACACGGTCAGAAAGCCGCCGAGATGATTGTGCTCAACGCAGGCGCAGCGCTGTACGCCGCTGATCATGCATCGTCGTTGAAGGAAGGCGTTGCTTTGGCTCACGACTCATTGCACACCGGCCTGGCCCGCGAAAAGCTGGAAGAGCTGGGTGCCTTTACCGCGGTATTCAAGCAGGAGAATGAAGGATGAGTGTACCGACGGTATTGGAAAAGATTCTGGCCCGTAAGGCTGAGGAAGTCGCTGCGCGTCGTGCCAGCGTCAGTCTTTCCGATTTGGAAACGCTCGCCGCCGCGGCTGGCGCTACACGGGGTTTTGCCAACGCATTGATTGCCCAGGCCAAGCGCAAGCAGCCGGCGGTCATCGCTGAAATTAAGAAAGCGTCCCCGAGCAAAGGTGTCATTCGCGAGAATTTTCATCCGTCCGAGATCGCCAAGAGTTATGAAGCGGGCGGCGCTACGTGCCTGTCCGTGCTGACTGACATCGATTTCTTTCAAGGCGCCGATGACTATTTGAAGCAGGCCCGCGCAGCGACTTCATTGCCGGTGATCCGCAAGGATTTCATGATTGATCCCTATCAGATCATCGAAGCGCGGGCATTGGGGGCCGATTGCATCCTGTTGATCGTTTCGGCGTTGGACGACGTGAAGATGGCCGAGCTGGCCTCGGTCGCCAAGGACGTTGGTCTGGACGTGCTGGTCGAAGTGCATGATGGCGATGAGTTGGAGCGAGCTCTCAAGACGCTGGACACTCCGCTGGTTGGGGTTAACAACCGCAATTTGCACACGTTCGAGGTCAATCTGGAGACCACGCTCGATTTGCTGCCACGCATCCCGCGTGATCGTCTGGTCATCACCGAGAGCGGCATTTTGAACCGCGCTGACGTCGAGCTGATGGAAATCAACGATGTCTACTCCTTCCTCGTGGGCGAAGCGTTCATGCGTGCTGAAAAACCGGGCGTGGAACTGCAGCGCTTGTTCTTCCCGGAGAAAGGCGCCGCGATCAAATCCGGGGGGCTGGATTGAGCCGCAGCACCACGGCGTAACAACCATCGCTCGTCATATCAGGAGGCAGCATGACCCTTCAGCTTTTGGAAACCTGCGTTGAGGCTGGCCTAAAGGCTGAGCAGGATCTGCTGGCTTCTGTGTGCGATGGCGAGTCAGACCACGGGCTGCTCTTTTGGCGCCCCTCTGATCACGCGTTGGTCATGCCTCGCCGGTTGAGTCGTCTCCCCGGTTTTAGCGAGGCCAGCGAAACCCTCGGGGACATTGGCTGGCCGGTCCTGCTCAGGGAAAGCGGCGGCGAGCCTGTTCCACAGTCACCCTCAACCGTGAACGTGGCACTGGTCTATGTTCAGCCCGACACCGATCTTGATCGCGACCGCATCGAAAATGCCTACATGCGTTTGTGCCAGCCCATGCTCGACGTGCTAAGTGGGTTGGGTGGGGCTGTCTCGCTGGGCGAAGTGGCCGGGGCTTTTTGCGATGGCCGCTTCAACGTCAATCTCGACGGCCGCAAGATGGTCGGGACCGCTCAACGCTGGCGCCAGACTCAGGGTGGCAAACGGCCGGTGGTGCTTGCGCACGCTGCGATGCTGCTGGATGACGAACGGGTCGGGATGGTCAACGCCGTCAACCGGTTCAATGAAACTTGCGAGCTGGAGCAGCGCTGCGAAGCAGACAGTCATATCGCCTTGCATGAACTGTTTGCCGCGCCTGATTTCCTCGAACAACTGAGCGAGCGTTACAGGCGGATGCTGGCCGGGATCTGAGCGTGCTCATGCTCTTCTGGCGTATGCATCATGTGGAACTCGGTGCGCGATAGCAGGGTTAACAATTGGCCGCGTCGCTATCGAGTGCCAAAGACGACCATTGTTTTGCCGCGGACATGCACCAGGTTCTGCTCTTCGAGCGACTTGAGCACGCGGCCAACCATCTCTCTCGAACAGCCTACGATCCGGCCGATCTCCTGACGCGTGATCTTGATCTGCATCCCGTCAGGGTGGGTCATCGCATCAGGCTGTTTACACAGTTCCAGCAGGCTGCGGGCTACCCGCCCGGTGACGTCAAGGAACGCCAGATCACCCACCTTGCGTGTGGTATTACGCAGCCGCTCGGCGAGCTGCCCGCCGATGGCATACATCAGTTCCGGATCCTGCTGGCTGAGCTCACGGAATTTGACGTAACTGATTTCCGCCACTTCACATTCTGTTTTAGCGCGGACCCAGGCGCTCCTCTGCGCGGCGACAGTAGTCTCCGCGAACAGTCCCAGTTCGCCAAAAAAATCGCCGCTATTGAGGTAAGCCACGATCATCTCGCGGCCTTCCTTATCCTCGATGAGGATGGTGACCGACCCTTTTATGATTAGAAAAAGCGAGTCCGATTGCTCGCCCGCACAGAGAATATTGCTCTTGGCCAGGTAGCGCCGACGCTGGGCATGGGGTAGCAATTTGTCGGCGACTTTCGTCTTGTTCGGAGGAGGCATGGCGAGCATCGGTATATCCCGTAAAAAACTGCGCCCTGAGGCATTCCCTGAGGTATCGGCAGTATTTCCCATTTGATGCAGCCCAAGACCGGCAAATAGGTCTTTTTTCAGAGATTTCCTACATTTTCCCGTTCGGAGCGGCCTCCGGCCCACACCCGGCGCCGGCAGAGCCCTGTGCTAAGCTGTCCGCCTTTTTTCACGCATTGGAGTCCGGATAATGAAGGCGCGTATTCAGTGGGCGGGTGAGTCAATGTTCCTTGGTGAATCCGGCAGCGGCCACGTCGTTGTCATGGATGGCCCGCCCGAAAGCGGAGGCCGTAACCTCGGTGTACGTCCGATGGAAATGGTGCTGATTGGTCTGGGCGGTTGCAGTAACTACGACGTGGTCAGCATCCTCAAGAAAGCGCGCCAGCCCATCGAGAGCTGCGAGGCGTTTCTGGAAGCCGAGCGGGCTAATGAAGACCCCAAGGTGTTCACCAAAATCCACCTGCATTTCGTGGTCAAGGGGCGTGGTCTCAAGGAAACCCAGGTGAAGCGTGCGATCGAATTGTCGGCCGAAAAATACTGCTCGGCGTCGATCATGCTGGGCAACGCCGGTGTTGAGATCACCCATGACTACGAGATCATCGAACTGGGCTGAGCAACGCCCAATTTTCACAAAAGCGGTGCAGGCTATGGCATGCGACTTCTGACGTCTGCATAATGCGCCCCTTTTTCAGGGCGCGACTGCCGGATAGCCGGCTCGCCTCCGACCAGACAACCAAAATCGCCAACGCGAAGAGGTGTTAACCGTCCTACGCAGCTGAGCCGGGTTCAGTTGACGGGCATGCTTGATCACGCGGCCAGCGCCGCACCCATATAGAGAGTTTTTAACGGTGAAAAGCAAACTCAAGCTCCACGGGTTCAATAACCTGACCAAGACCTTGAGCTTCAACATCTATGACATCTGCTATGCGGAGACCCCGCAGGACCAGCAGGCCTATGTCGAGTACATCAACAGTGTGTACGACGCCGAACGCCTGACGCGGATTCTCACTGATGTCGTCGACATCATTGGCGCGAACATCCTGAACATCGCTCGTCAGGACTACGATCCTCAAGGCGCCAGTGTGACCATTCTGATCTCCGAGCAGCCGGTGACACCTACCGACAGCCAGATCGAAGAATCACCAGGTCCGCTGCCGGAAACCATCCTTGCGCACCTGGACAAAAGCCACATCACGGTTCACACCTATCCCGAAATTCACCCGGTGGACGGTATCGCCACTTTCCGTGTGGACATCGACGTGTCGACCTGCGGTGTGATTTCCCCGTTGAAAGCACTCAACTACCTGATCCACAAGTTCGAGTCGGACATCGTTACCGTTGATTATCGCGTGCGCGGTTTCACCCGTGACGTCGAAGGCAAGAAGCACTTCATCGACCACGAGATCAACTCGATCCAGAACTATCTTTCCGATGACACCCGCGACAGCTACCAAATGACTGACGTGAACGTGTATCAGGAAAACCTGTTCCACACCAAAATGCTGCTCAAGCAATTTGAGCTGGACAACTACCTCTTCGGCGATGCCACCAGCAACCTGTCGGCTGAACAGCGCGAGCAAGTGACTGGCCGGGTGAAGCACGAAATGCTCGAAATCTTCTACGGCCGTAACATGCCTGTCTAAGAGTATCTGGCACAAAAAAAGGCGCCATTCAGGCGCCTTTTTCATATGAGCGTTTTCGGATGCTGTGTCGCAAATGCCTGCATCCCCGCTCAGCTGCGCTTAGATTCTGTAAGCCGTCTTCGTCATCACCTTGGCGATGAGACTCATGCCAAACTTGACTGGCGCCGGGAAGCGAAACCCACCGGCCTCGATGGCGCTTTCTGCGTGATGCTCTTCGTCGTCGCGCATCTGTTTGAGAATCGCCCGGGACTTCTCGTCTTCGAGCGGCAGTTGCTCCAGGTGCTCATTGAGGTGCTTGCACACTTGGTCTTCGGTTGCGGCCACGAAACCCAGGCTGATCCGGTCACTGATCAGGCCAGCCACGGCGCCGATGCCGAATGAGGCGCCGTAGAACAGCGGGTTCAGGACGCTGGTGTGGCTGCCCAACTGATGAATGCGTTGTTCGCACCACACCAGATGGTCGATTTCTTCTTCGGCGGCATGCTCCATCGCCTTGCGCACCTGCGGCAGTTTCGCAGTAAGCGCCTGTCCCTGATACAGCGCCTGTGCGCACACCTCACCCGTGTGGTTGATTCGCATAAGACCAGCCACATGACGAGTGTCTGTCTCACTCATCTTTACATCAGGTTTGATAACGGCAGGAGAGGGGCGGTGTGCGTGAGCGCTGACGGGCAGTAGTGTCTTCATCGCAGCGTCGGCTTGCAGAAGAAAGCGGTCGATAGGGGAATAGTGACGTTCGGTAGCCATGGGCACCTCCGGGTAAATCCAAGGCGGCCAGTTTAACCCAAACGGTGTAATCCGGCGTGCCCTGCGTCAGCCGGCCAAGTGGTTGGCACGCACTTGGCCTGTACGAATGGGAAAAACGGGAACTCAGCCCGGCGGCCAGTTCATCTGGCGCTGACCCAAGACGTGCATATGAATGTGATAGACCGTCTGACCGCCTTTTTCGTTGGTGTTCATGACCACGCGGAAACCGTCCTCGCATCCAAGCTCTTTTGCCAAGCGCTGCGCCGTAAAGAGGATATGGCCTAACAGGCCCTTGTCTTCTTCAGTGACGTCGTTGAGGGTGCGAATCGGTTTTTTGGGAATGACCAAAAAATGCACTGGCGCCTGTGGGGCGATGTCGTGAAAGGCCAGCACTTGGTCATCCTCGAAGATGATTTTCGCCGGGATCTCGCGATTGATGATCTTGGTGAACAAAGTATCCACAGCCGTTTTGCTCCATTTTAAGGGGATGAAGGCAGTGTACTGAGGGTGTAAGGCCACGCCCAGTCGTTTATCACAGCGGCTGACATCAGAGGGATGTGCGTGATTTAAGCGTCATGGCCCATAGTTTGCGGGTCATCCAGCGGCTGAAGAACCGCGGGAGGCGCGTCAGCAGTCTGTTACGCCAGCCGGGGATGATCACCGCACGATTCTTCTCTAGCGCTCGTACCGTGTACAAAGCGACTTCCTCTGCGGTCATGGTTTTATCATCCACGAATTTGCCGGCGTCCAATTGTGCCGAGCGGAAAAACGCAGTGCGCGTCGGGCCCGGGCACAGCACTGAAATCTTCACGCCGGTTTTGTGCAGTTCTTCGCGCAGACCTTCCGAAAAATGCAGTACGTAGGCTTTGCTCGCTGCATAGGTGCTCATCCACGGCCCGGGCTGAAAGCTCATGACGGATGCAACGTTGAGGATCTGCCCGCCGCCTTGCACCGCCATCAGATTGCCAACGGTGTGACACAGGCGGGTCAGGGCGAGTACGTTAAGGTCGAGCAGGTCCTGTTCTTGCGCCCACTCTTGAGCGAGGAACGGGCCGCTGTTGCCAATGCCTGCGCAATTGACCAGCAGATCGATGTGTCGCACGCCTTCTTCAAGCTCAAGCAGAAAACCTGAAAGGCGCAGCGGCTCGCCCAGATCACAGGCGCGAAACAGCACCTCGACGCCGAAGCGCTGGGTGAACTCGATCGCGATGCTTTCCAGCATCTCCCGGTGCCTGGCCACCAGAATAAGGTTGCGACCCCGACGAGCAAGCGCTTCGGCCATCGCCAGGCCAATACCGCTCGATGCACCTGTGACCATGGCGTAACGGGTCATGCAATTCTCCAGTCGTGTGCAGCTCGTATTGAGGCAGCGTCCTGGCTGCCAGATAGTTATTGGTCGTCGGTGCCGCCTGGCGAGTCACCATTATCAATGGCATCAGCAGGGTCAACAGGTACCGTCAGTTGCTCCGGGTCGGTGGCGTCATCGTCGTAGGGCAGCGCTTCTTCGTATTCGCTGGTGGTCGCCTCTACTTGCTCCTGAACCGTTTCGATCCCCCCCATCATCGCCGCGACGAACACCAGCGCGAGGACCACCAGCCACAGCACGGCGAGGATTTTGACGCGCGGCGTGTTGGACGGTGGTGGCGGGCCGTACCGATTGGGACCGGTATTGCCCGGGACCGCCATCATCAGCAGCGGGAAGAAGCTGCCCACGACCGGTACCAGATTCAGCAGCAGTAGCCAGGCCGACCACCCGGCGTCGTGCAGGCGCTGGGCGCCGATCTGGATGCTGACCACCACGAATGCGACCAGCGCGACGGTTCCGAGCAAACCGCCCGCTACGAGCGAAACGCTGAGGATACCCACGCACAGCGCGGCGACCAATAAACCGACTGCCACCAGCGCAAGGCTCCAAGCCAGGTAGCGCAGGCGACCTATTCGACCCTGAACGGAAAACACCTTCAGTTCGCCCACCGCCGGAAAGTCTTGCCCAACCGGTGCGCGTGGAGGGGCGTATGGCGATGCAGCAGGGTCAAAAGCCGAGCCAGGAGCAACGTCGTCGACGACCTCTGCCAGACTCAGCGTCACGGGTAACTCAGGCTCGATACGACCTTCAACTCCGGCATCGTTTAGCGCCGCGAGATAACGCTGCGCGTCGTCATTGGTCAGGCCACGCTTGATGGTGACAGGCTTGCCAGTGAACAGCCGGTCCACGCCGGTTGTGTCGGTCTTGAACAGCTGGGCCAGATTCAAGCGTGCTGTTTCCAGCTCAACGCCCGGCCGCAGTAGGCCCTCGAAAACGATTTTGAAGTGCTCCGCCATGCTGGCTTCCTTGTCTTGAGTTCATACGAGCCGAGCATCAGGCTTCAGAACGGTTTAACCACCACCAGAATGACCACTGCCAGCAAGATCAACACGGGGACTTCGTTGAACCAGCGATAAAACACGTGGCTGCGTCCCGGCTCTCCTCGCGCGAAGCGTTTGACCTGGGCGCCGCACACATGGTGATAGCCAATTAAAAGCACAACCAGGGTGAGCTTGGCATGCAGCCAGCCCTGCTGCAGAAAACCTGGGGATAGCGCGACCAGCCAGATACCGAACACCAGGGTGGCGATCATGGAGGGAACCATGATGCCGCGATATAACTTGCGCTCCATGGTGCAGAAGCGCTCTCGGCTAACGGTGTCGTCGCTCATCGCGTGATAGACGAACAGTCGCGGCAGATAAAACAGGGCGGCGAACCAGCACACCATCGCGACGATGTGCAGCGCTTTGATCCAGAGATAGAGCATTTTGGTTTATTTCCAGGGACACGGTGCCAAATAGTAGTGGCTTCGCTGCCCGTACGTCACGTTCGCGGTTGTCCCATAGGCTATCGACCCATATGATCACCGGCTTTCCAGTGGTTTCGTTGAGGGCAGATTATGGTCAAGGTCGGTATCGTCGGCGGTACGGGTTACACCGGCGTCGAATTGCTACGTCTTCTTGCGCAGCACCCACAAGCAGAAGTGGTGGCGATCACCTCACGCTCAGAGGCAGGCCTGCCTGTCGCTGATATGTACCCCAACCTGCGCGGTCACTACGACGGTCTGGCTTTCAGTGTGCCGGACGTGAAAGTGCTCGGCGCCTGCGATGTGGTGTTCTTTGCCACGCCTCACGGTGTTGCTCATGCGCTGGCTGGAGAATTGCTCGCGGCGGGCACCAAAGTCATCGACCTGTCCGCCGATTTCCGTCTGCAGGATCCCGTTGAGTGGGCCAAGTGGTACAACCAGCCCCACGGAGCGCCGGAGTTGCTCGACGAAGCGGTATACGGATTGCCAGAAGTCAATCGTGAGCAAATCAAGGGCGCGCGCCTGATCGCAGTGCCGGGTTGCTATCCGACTGCGACGCAATTGGGTTTCTTGCCACTGCTGGAAGCGGGCGTTGCTGATCCGCTTCGGCTTATCGCCGACTGCAAATCGGGTGTCAGCGGTGCAGGCCGCGGCGCCAGTGTGGGTTCGCTTTATTCCGAAACCAGCGAGAGCTTCAAGGCTTACGCCGTAAAAGGGCATCGCCATCTTCCGGAAATCACCCAAGGGCTTCGCCGTGCGGCGGGCGGGGATGTCGGGTTGACGTTCGTGCCTCACCTGACGCCGATGATCCGTGGGATTCACGCGACGTTGTATTCAACCGTGGTCGACAAATCGGTTGATCTGCAGGCGTTATTTGAGAAGCGCTACGCCGATGAGCCGTTCGTCGATGTGATGCCAGCAGGGAGCCACCCTGAGACCCGTAGCGTGCGCGGGGCGAATGTATGCCGCATGGCAGTTCATCGCCCGCAGGATGGCGATCTCGTCGTAGTGTTGTCGGTCATCGACAACTTGGTTAAAGGCGCGTCGGGCCAAGCGGTGCAGAACATGAACATCATGTTCGGGCTCGATGAGCGCTTGGGTCTGTCTCACGCGGGCATGCTGCCTTAACAGGCGAGTCATGTTGCCATTTGCAGTTCATCGTTTGAGGGTTGGGGCTGCCGTGAGAATAGTTGACCGATTTTCTAGGAGAAGCGGATAATGCGCGTCATTACGCATTACGACGGCTTAACGCCGGGAGATTTTCAGCATGAGCGTCGAATCCTATACCCCTGTGGCTTTGGAATTCACCCACGGTGCTGCGCACAAGGTGAAGACTCTGGTCGATGAAGAGGGCAATGACCGCCTGAAGCTGCGCGTCTTCGTGACGGGTGGCGGTTGCTCTGGCTTCCAATACGGTTTTACGTTTGATGAAGACGTTGCCGAAGATGACACTATAGTCGAGCGTGAGGGCGTCAGCCTGGTGGTTGACCCCATGAGTTTCCAGTATCTGGCGGGTGCGGAAGTGGATTACCAGGAGGGGCTTGAAGGCTCACGCTTCGTGATCAAGAACCCTAACGCTGCTACTACCTGCGGCTGCGGATCGTCCTTCTCGATCTGACCTTGCAGTGATAAAAAAACGCCGCGCATTTGCGCGGCGTTTTTCGTGGTGGCGGCGACGCTTACGCCGGATAGATCGCGCCCAGTACACGCAATCCCTTGGCGCCGGTCACGCTCGGACGGTTGGCGGGCACGCTTTCGAGCGCGCAGTGAGCCAGCCAGGCGAAAGCCATTGCTTCGACCCAGTCAGGGTCGACGCCAAACTCGGCTGTACTCGACACCTTTGTGTTGGGCAGCAGGGCTGCCAGTCGATCCATAAGCGCCTTGTTATGGGCACCTCCGCCGCATACCAACAGTTCTTTGGTCTGGGCCTGTGCCGACTGGAGTGATTCGGTAATGCTCAACGCTGTCACTTCCAGCAGCGTCGCCTGTACGTCTTCCGGTCGCAGGGTTGGCATCTGAAACAGGTGATGATGAACCCAGCCGAGATTGAACACTTCCCGACCTGTGCTCTTCGGGCCTTTGGTTTGAAAGAACTGATCGCTGAGCATGGACTTCAGCAGAACTTGGTCGACGGTTCCGCTTGCGCCCCATGCGCCGTCCCGGTCATAGCTGACGCCGCGCTGTGCCTGAATCCAGGCATCAAGTAATACGTTGCCCGGGCCCGAGTCGAAGCCGGACACAGGTTTATCGATCTCGATCAGGCTGAGGTTGCTAAACCCTCCAACGTTCAGGACAGCACGGTAGTCCTTGTTGTCGTCGAACAAAGCTTCATGGAACGCGGGAACCAGAGGCGCGCCCTGGCCACCGGCAGCAATGTCGCGCTTGCGGAAATCACTGACCACAGTAATGCCTGTCAGCTCGGCGAGCAGGGCAGGGTTACCGATCTGAATGGTGAACCCACGCGCAGGCTCATGACGAATCGTCTGGCCGTGGCTGCCAATGGCACGGACTTCACCGGCCGATACATTCTGCTGGTCCAGCAACGCCAACACACCCTGTGCAGCGAGGCGAACCCACTTTTGCTCGGCGATACCGGCGCGCGCCAGCTCATCCGGCCCACTGGAGCAGAGGCCCAGTAGTTCAGCACGCAGATCATCAGGCATTGGGATGTAGTAGGTGCCGAGCAGACGTGGTCGGTCATCCTGTTCTACCAGCGCGAAGTCGAGTCCGTCCAGACTGCTTCCGGACATAACACCTACATATAAAGTCATGGGTCAGCGCTTACTCGAGGCCAGCATGGTGGCCTTTTCCTGGTCCATGCGAGCCATCAAGGGTTGGCTCTCCTGCATGAACCGCTGTTTTTCGGACTTGGCGATCGGGTCAGCCATCGGCAGCTTCTGGCCCAATGGATCAACGTGTACGCCGTTTACCTGAAACTCGTAATGAACATGAGGACCAGTGGACAGGCCGGTGGTTCCAATATAGCCAATAACCTGACCTTGCTTGACGCTGGACCCGGACTGAATACCTTTGGCAAAGCCCTGCATGTGGCCGTAGAGCGTCCGATAGGTTTCGCCATGCTGGATGATCACAGTATTACCGTATCCGCCACGACGGCCGGCGAGGATGACTTTGCCGTCGCCTGTCGCCTTTATCGGCGTACCACGAGGTGCAGCGTAGTCGATGCCTTGGTGTGCGCGAATCTTGTTCAGAATCGGATGCTTGCGCCCCGACGAGAAAAGCGAGCTGATGCGGGCGAACTCCACCGGCGTACGGATAAATGCCTTGCGCATGCTGTTGCCGTCTGCGGTGTAGTAATTGGTATTGCCCTGTTTGTTGGTGTAACGCACCGCAGTATAGGTCTTGCCACGGTTTACAAAGCGCGCCGACAGGATATTGCCTGTACTTACGGTTTTGCCGTTGACCACCTTCTGCTCGTAAATCACGTCAAACTCGTCACCTTTGCGGATGTCCTGAGTGAAATCGACGTCATAACCAAAGATATTGGCCATTTCCATGGTCATGGTATGGCTGAGCCCGGCGCGCTGGGCAGATTGGGACAGCGAATTGTTGATCATGCCGTGGACGTAAGCGGTGCGGACATTGGGTTTGCTCACGTCGCGCGTGAAGGCGTAACCCTTGTCAGTGCGGGATAAGCTGATGCTTTCAGTTTCGCTGAGCTTGCTGTGCAGCTGTTTTAGATTGCCCTCAGGGGATAGCTCGAATTGCAGAACCTGGCCATTCTTCAGTTGGCTGAACAGCTTGGCCTGTTTGCCGCTGGCGATGACTTCATGGACTGACGACGCCGGCAAGCCGACTTTTTCAAACAGGGTAGACAGCGTGTCGCCCTTCGACACGACCACCTCGCGATGAGCAGGGCTCTTGGCTGTCGCTGCTGTGTCCTTGGCTGCGATCTTTGTTTCGGTCGGGGCCTTCGCCGTCTCCACGGGCTCGTCCGTATTCCCTTCGATTTGAGCAAATGGGGAATCTACAGGCGCCTCTGTGGCTTGAGTCTGTTCTTGAGCGTCTTGTTCTTGCTTGATCTGATCGTCTGGCGTGTCCAGCTCCAGAGTCAGGTTGGTTCGTTTGGCTTCGACGTCGCTGGATGGGAAAACGAGGAGAGCCAGGCTCAGCAGGGCCGCTATACCGCTGGCTGCGAGCAGGTGACTCTTCGGATAAAGCGGTGGCGCTTTAGGCGGATTGGCTTTCATAGGTAATTTTGACTTTGAAAAGATGAAATGGAAAAGATGAATGACATGATGAAGATGAAATAACTGTATAAAATATAACCAAATCTGCCCTGAGGCAAGCCTGTGATCCGGCGTCGTCGCGATTCGCCGATCCCGCATTGTCAGAACTTGAATTTGGGCGGTGATCTTGTATGGTTGTCTCCCTTTGAAATAAGGCATTACGGGGCGGTTATGAAGTCGGTTGAAGAGCAGCTAGCGCTGATCAAACGTGGCGCAGATGAACTCCTGGTGGAGGCCGAGCTGATCGCCAAGCTCAAACGTGGGCAGCCACTTCGCATCAAGGCAGGTTTCGATCCCACTGCGCCTGATCTGCACTTGGGGCACACAGTGCTCATTAATAAGCTGCGCCAGTTCCAGGATCTCGGGCATCAGGTGATCTTCCTGATCGGAGACTTCACCGGCATGATTGGCGATCCGAGCGGTAAGAGCGCCACGCGCCCACCCCTGACTCGCGAGCAGGTGCTGGATTATGCCGAGACCTATAAGGCTCAGGTCTTCAAGATTCTGGATCCGGCGAAGACCGAGGTCGCTTTCAACTCGACCTGGATGGATCAGTTGAGTCCTGCCGATTTCATTCGTCTGTCTTCCCAGTACACCGTGGCGCGCATGCTGGAGCGTGACGACTTCGATAAGCGATACAAGTCAAACCAGTCGATCGCGATCCACGAGTTTCTTTATCCGCTTGTGCAAGGCTATGACTCAGTCGCGCTGCGTGCAGATGTAGAGCTGGGCGGAACCGATCAGAAGTTCAACCTGCTGATGGGGCGCGAACTCCAGCGCGCTTATGGTCAAGAAGCTCAATGCGTTCTGACGATGCCACTGCTCGAAGGCCTGGACGGCGTTAAGAAAATGTCCAAGTCCTTGGGTAACTATGTAGGTATCCAGGAAGCTCCGGGGATCATGTACGGCAAGCTCGTTTCAATCCCGGACGCATTGATGTGGCGTTATTTCGAGCTGTTGAGCTTTCGCTCAATGGAAGAGATTGCAGTCTTCAAGAAGGATTGTGAGGCGGGCGCGAATCCTCGCGACATCAAGATCAAGCTCGCAGAGGAAATCGTCGCGCGCTTCCATGGTGAAGAGGCGGCTGCGTCTGCGCATCGTTCTGCGGGTAACCGTATGAAGGATGGAGAGCTTCCGGAAGATCTGCCGGAGATTGGTCTCGCGGCGACTGAAGACATGCCGATTGCTGCAGTTCTTAATAAGGCTGGGCTGGTAAAGAACGCCGCGGTCGCTCGCGACCTGTTGGCGTCAGGTGGAGTACGTATAGATGGCGAGGTTGTGGATCGTGGGTTCGTATTCAAGCTGGGCGCGACCCACGTTTGCCAGGCGGGCAAGAAGGCTTTTGGGCGGATTACACTGGGTGCGGAATAAAGTTCAAATAAGTGCTTGACGCCCCTCTGGATCTGTCTATAATTCGCCCCACTTCCGGCG